>CAZNSV010000043.1:0-12788 GCA_964575775.1 uncultured Desulfovibrionaceae bacterium | reverse complement strand
CCCGCGAGAACGACCACTCCCTGGTGCTGCGCCTGCTCTGGCAAGGAATGCCCTTGGCCCTGCTGCCCGGCGATCTGGAAGCCACGGGCCTGCGCAGCCTGCTGGACAGCGGCCGGGCCCTGACGGCCCAGGTGCTGGTGCTGCCGCACCACGGGGGCTGGAGCGGCCTGGAAGGGGAGCTGCTGGCCCGCACGGGGGCGCAGCTGTGCCTGGCTTCGGCCGGGTTCATGAACCGCTACGGTTTTCCCGTGGCGCAGACCCGGGCCGCGGCGGCGCAACAGGACTGCCCCTTGCTGTGTACGGCGGAGCAGGGCGGGCTGCAAGTGCGCTGGGACGCGCCCGCTGCCGCGTTGCGGGTGGAGAGCGTCAGAAACGGGGTGTGGCGCTGAGCCGGGAGGGCTGGCTTTCTTGCAGCAGGGAGTCGAGCAGGCGCTCTTCGAGCAGCCGGGCTTCCTGGATCTCCAGGAACAGGGTCAGGAGCCCCTGACTGTCTTCGGCGTCCAGAATCCGCGCCCTGATCCAGGCCCGTTGCCCAGGCACGTGCAATTCTGGGGGCGACAGCGGTTCCGTGGCCTGCAGCAACAGGCGCATGGGCTGCTCCATGGTCTCGGGCACCAGCACCAGGCTGCCGAACTGCTGCTCCACGGTGCCCACCAGCTCCAACTCCTGCCCCACCATGGCCTCCAGGGCGGCGCGCAAACCACGCAGCTCCTGCAGCACGGCCGCGGCCGTGGGCAGGTGGCGGATGCGGCGTTCGTACCCGCTGGCGGGCTGCCAGCTCAGGCGCTCCCGCTCCGGCGCGGCCGGCGTGGGGCGGCTCAGGTAGACCCGGTTGTCCGGCTGCCACTGCCCATCCGGGCCCGGGCTCTCCAGCATGGCCACGATATCCGGCAGACCGTCGGCGTTGAGGTCGTCCAGGGCCAGGGCCCTGGTGCGCTGGCGAAGAGCGGCCAGAGGCTGCAGGGCGGCTTCGAGCATGCCGTCCCGCACGAGGATCTGGCGCTGGGTCTGCCCCAACTCCAGGGTGGCCAGGCAGAAGCGGCCGGGCGTCTCGCCGCCGGGCAGCCCGTAGGGCAAGGCCAGGGCAAAGGTCTGCTCCGGCACCAGCACGGCGCCAGGAAACTCGCTGTTCCAGATCCGAGGGGGCAGGCTGCGGCAGGGCTCGTGGCTCGTCGCGAGAAAGCTCGGCGCCGTGGGAGTGCCCCGCACCTCGCTCTGTCGCAGGAGCGTCTGCTGGGCCTCCTGCCACTGCTGGGCCAGGCCGCCCAGCCCCTCGCGGTTCAGGGCGCTCCAGAAGGCCTGGTCCATGTTCCGCTCCAGATCCCAGTGGGGGCGCGCCTCGCAGTCCTGCTGGCTGAAATAGCCGGGGTTCTCCCGCACCAGGCGTTCCGGCGCGGCAACGAGCACCAGATGCAGCACCAGCCCCGCGCGGTAGAGCACCAGGTGCTGCTGGAAGGCCAGACTGCAGGGTTGCAGGCCGGGGCGCAGCACGGTGTAGGCCAGGGCGGTGCCGTTGCCCAAGGTCACGGCGCGCATCGAGCCGGGCACGGCGTCGCCGGGAGCGCCCCAGGGCTCGCCCGCGCGCAGCGCGGCCCGCTGGCGCAGGGCCGGACCATGGACAAAGGGGCGGCGGCCGGATTCACCCAGCCCCTGCAGGGGGGCCAGTTCATACCAGAAGCCCAGCCCCTGGCCGGGTTCAGCTCCGGGTTCCAGGATGCGCACGGCCTCGGGCAGGCTCAGACGCAACCCGGCCTCGGGCAGGTCGATGGTGCGCAGACGCTGGGGTTCGCGGCTGTCCCGGGTGAGGAAGAGCAGCGTGCCCTCGTGGAGCAGGACGAATTGGCCGTCCTGCAGGGCCAGCATGGTCTCGAAGCCCGGGATGTCGCATCCGGTCTCGATGCGCTGCAACTCCTGGTCCGGGATGCCGGCCTGGGCCGGGGTGGTCTGCAGGGTGGCCAGCAGAATTCCGGCCTGCAGGGTGGTGATCTGGGGCACCACGCGGCAGCTGCGCCCCTCGAAACTGATGGCGGTCTGGGTGATGCGGGCGGCGCGGTGCAGCCAGGCTTCGGCCTGGGCCTGATCCAGCCTGGCTTCCGGGGTGCGCAGTACCCGGTGCACCCGCCAGAGGGCGCCGGAACTCTGCTCGGCCAGGGCCGAGGTCGCGGTGCCGAGGAGCAGGCAGAGCAGGCAGAGCAGGCGGATCATGGTTGCGCCCCGCCCTGGAAATGGTCGAAGCCCGGCCCGGCGAGGTCGGCCAGGTCCCGGCCGTTGCAGGTCAAATCGGGGGCGGTGGTGACGCGCCCCAGCACGCGAAAGCCCGGGCACTGGGGCGCCAGGGCGGCGGCCGCCGTGGGGCTGCAGGTGCCCAGGAGACAGTACTCCTCGCCCCCAAGCAGGGCCTCGCGCAGGGGCTCGCGACCCGTGGCCGCGCAGAAGGCCAGGAGCTCTGGGTGCAGCAGGGCGGGGTCGAGGTCGAGGGCGGCGCCGAGGGTACTCTTGCGGCCGAGCTGGGGCGTGGTCTCCGCACCCAGCAGGCGGGGCAGGTCCCGGGCCAGCCCGTCGGAAAGGTCCATGAGGCTGTGGACCCCGGGTTGGGCACTGAGCAGGGGTGCGGCTTCCAGGCCCGGGGTGGGGAAGAGGTGGGCGGCCGTGGCCGTGGGGTAGCGTTGCGTGGCCTCGCTCCCCAGGCTCTCCAGGGCCAGGAGACCGCAGCGGGCCAGGCCCAGGGGCAGCACCGCGTCGGGCCCGGCAGCGGCGTCGCAGACAAAGAGCAGGTCGTCGGGGCGGCAGTCCCCACGCAGCAGCGGGCGGGGGCTCTGCCCCCAGACGGTGATGGTCAGGCCCAGGCCGGGGGCGCGGCTCAGATCGCCCCCCACGAGGGGGACCTCCCAGCGGGCTGCCAGGGCGGCCATTCCGGCGCAGAGGCGGTCCCAGAAGCGTTCGTCCAGTTCCGGGTGCCCCCAGGGGGCCTGCAGGGCCAGGCAGAAACCCAGGGCCGTGCCGCCCATGCCCGCGATGTCCGAGAGGTTGGCGGCCAGGGCCTTGTGCCCGATGGCCTCGGGCGGGAAGTAGCTGCGCCGGAAGTGCACGTCCTCGAGCAGGATGTCCGTGCTGATGAGGATGCGCTCGGGCACGGCCATGAGGGCGCAGTCGTCTCCGCGCCCCAGCAGCAGCCGGGGGTGTTGCTGGGGGAAGTGGCGCTCCAGGAGGGTCAGGAAGGCGAATTCCGAGTCCGGGGCCGGATGGGCAGCGTGGGGAGATGCCTCCGCCGGGCGGGGCATCTAGAACTTGACCTCCTGCACCGCCATGCCCATGGACTCGGCCAGCGGCGTGAGGATGTGCACGTCGGCCGCGAACATGGCGATGGCGTAGGCGATGAGGATGCCCACGCACCAGAGCACGCCGCCGATGATGTTGGGAATGGCCCAGGCCACGGTCTCGGCGAAGAGCGCCGTGGGGCTGAGCAGCTGGTCCTTGAGGGCGTTCTCGTGCTCCTTGGGCATGATGATGACGCGGACCTTGTCCAGCACCGAAATGACCAGGGGCGGGATCACGGTCCAGAGCAGCCACTTGAGGGGCAGGCCATCGGGCACGGGGGTGCGCAGGTCGAAGAAATTGTAGATGTTGCTGAGCAGACTCACGCTCACGGCGGCGTAGATCACGCCCAGGAGCATATGGATGTATCTGGCGATGTTCATGGGCTCACCACACGCGCGCAGGCGCTGCCGGTTTAAAGGATAACTATGCACCCTTTCTAGCATTGCCCGTGGTCTGTTGACAAGTGCCGCGGCAGCGCAACAACAAGGCGCCCCACAAGGGGGAAAACCATGCGGGGCGCTTTCGTGCGGAGGCTCGGGAGGGGCCGGGTTCAGGCCACCTGACGCACGGGCAGGGGGGGCGTTTCCGCCAGGTGATCCTGGGCCGCCACAAGCTGCAGTTCGCGGGTTCCGGCCCGCAGGGTGGTCTCGAAGACCTTGAAGATGGAGCCGCCGGTGCGGGCCAGGGCTTCGGAGACGGAGCGCCCCCGCAGGAGGTGGCCCAGGAACAGGGCGCTGACCACGTCCCCGGCGCCATTTGGGGGCGGCGTGAGGGGCAGCAGGGGGGTGTCCACCAGCCAGGCGCCGCCCCTGGTCACGGCCAGCATCTCGATGCGCTCGGCCCGGGTCTCGTGGTGCTGCAGGCTGGTCACCACCACCACGGCAGGGCCCAGGTCCAGGATCTGCCGGGCACCGGCCAGGGCGTCGTCCAGGTGCGCGACGTGCACGCCGGTGAGCAACTCCAGCTCGAACTGGTTGGGGGTGATCACGTCCGCGGCGGGCACGGCGTGTTCGCGCATGAAGGCGGGGATTTCGGGGCGCACGAAGATGCCGCGCCCCACGTCACCCATCACGGGGTCGCAGGCGTAGAGGGCATCGGGGTTGCGCTCCTTGATGGCCTGGCGGGTCATGAGGATGGCCTGGCCCAGTGCGGCATCGCCCATGTAGCCGGAGAGCAGGCCGTGGCAACGGTCCAGGGCGCCGCGCTCCTGCATTCCGGTGACCAGGCTGCGGACGTGCTCGGGTGAGAAGACGTCGCCGGTCCAGGCGCCGTAGCCGGTGTGGTTGGAGAACTGCACGGTCATCACGGGCCAGACTTCGAAGCCCAGGCGCTGCAGGGGGAGCACGGCGGCGGCGTTGCCCACGTGCCCGTAGGCCACGTGGGACTGAATGGAAACAACGGAAGGGGGGATCATGTTCTTGGTTGCCCTCGGTCTGATTTTGCAAGGGCTATAGGGGGGAATGGCCGGGCTGTCAAGGGTTTGAGCCCGGCAAGCAAGGGGTGGGGCCTCAAGGGGGGCGTCCCGTGGCGTGCGAGGGCGGTCTCAGAAAAAGGAGCGCCCGTCCGGTGCCAGGTCCGGCGCCAGCTCGATGCCGTAGTTGGTGTGCATGGTCAGGCGCAGACAGCGCGGGTTGTCGGCCTTGCTGCAGTGGACGGCGAGAAGCTCGCGTACGGGCCTTTGTTCGCTGTGGCGATGCGTGGCGAAGAAGAGACACCGCTTCTGGTGACGGCAACCTTGGCGCATGGGGCACCTCCGTGCGTCTGAACGTCCGTGCAAAGGGTGGTGGCGATGTGAATCGTTATTGCAAAAAGGATTTAACAAGTCAAGGTTCGATTTGTCTTGCAATCTATTTTGTCAAAGTATGACGAGTGGGGCAGGCGCTGTGGCGGGGGCAAGGTGCAGGGCGTTTGAGACTTTATGAAAGAAAGCAGGCTATTATGCAATAGTTGCTGCTGGAGGTGCAACTGTTTGGACAATCTTGGGAGAAAAATGCGAGAAATGTGTTCATTCAGAAACAGAATTAAAAGTTGTAGTACGAACTTGCATTTCTAATTGATCGGAGTGCAGTATATTTGTCTGCATCTTTGTTGGCCAGTGCGATTTTGAACTCTCTTGGCGGTCGGGAGTGATGCTTTCGGGAAGGTATTCTGGCTGGAGGGCAGGGTGGGGAACAGCAAATCTCGTTCTAGTTACTTTTTTTTGGTGGAGCGTTGACCCTTTGTGAATTTTTGGTTAAAGTTCTTGCTGAACTTTTCTTCCAGGAGACCGGGAAGCTCGCATGAACCACGATGAAGCTGTCAGATTCTTGCACATGCTGCGCGGCACCATGATCGCATTTGCGGCACATGCCGAGCAGGCCGCCGATGTCATTGCCGCGCAAAGACAGGGTGACGAAGATATCGACCTGCGCGATCAGCTCCGTTTCGATTTCCTCGAACTGTTTTATGCGTCGTGCGAGCGTGAGTCCCTGTCCCGAGAGACCAGAAAACGCTACAAGGTGGCCGTACTCGACGTGCTCGGTTTCATGTAGTTGCAGTGGTGTTGCTCCCGAAAGATCGGAGCGTATAGAGTTGTGCAGTCTGGCCGTCGCAGAAAGGATTTCTGGCCGTGTGTATTCCATCCTGCCGTAAGGGAGTGTCAGCATGTTGAAGTGGGTCGCCAAACAAATGGGAGTCGTGCCGCTGGCCGTACAAAAACAGGAAGCGGAAGAGTTGCATGAGAAGCTGGCCAGATCCGGGGAGATGGAGCTCAAAGCCATTGCCGAAATGGTCCTTGAGTATCGCTACGCCTTTGAAAACAAAGGCATTCGTGTGGCCAATCCCACAGCCTATGTCCAGGACAAGCCCGCCATCATCACCCGCCTGGAAGACTTCCTGACCGACCTGCAAAAAGGCGACGACAAGGTGCGCACGGCCGCCATCATGATCTGGCTGCACACCATGCGCGCGGCCTTGGCGGCAGTGAAAAAGAACGATACAGAGTACCCCACCATCGTCAAACGCTTGTGGGGCATCGTCGGACGCGGTTTCTCGGAAGTGGGGGGCGATTCGGACTACCCCGTGGGCTTCGAGCCCCATAAATAGCCCCCTGTTCGATACCGCGCCTCGGCGCTTTTAAGGTTCGCGAATCAACGCAGCAGCAAGGGAAAGCACCATGAACAACATCGAAATCATTGCCGGGTCCATCCTCCTGGGAGGCGCCGCCGCCTTCCTCGCGGTGCAGATCCTGGTCTTCGTGGGCAGTATCGTCATCAGCGTGATCGGCTTGGCCAAGGAACGGAAATACAATTCGCAGTACCTGTTCGTTTGGTTGAAGTCCATTGCAGGTATTGCGGCCTGTATCATTGTCTTTGTTCTGGGCGATTACGTCTTTCGCGACAAACTTGGTTTCACCTATGAAAGTCTGGACCTGTTCATTTTCTGGTCCGTCCTGGTGCTGGTGCTGCTTGGTTTCGTGCTGCACATCGCCAGGCGCATCAAGCGCACCTTCGACGTGGTCTCCATGCCGGAGTTCGATTCCTTCCACGCCAAACCCGTGGAACGCGAAGGCATCGACGACTACGTGAAGAAGAACATGGAGCTCGTGCGGCTGCTGCACGAAGAGCGGGACAGATAAGTCTCGTCCACGGCTGGAGCGGGGCAGGGTTTCCCGCCTCCATCACGCGCTGGCGGCAGGGGCGGGATTGCGTCAGGCCCCGCGCGGCAATGCGACGGCGTAACGGTTGGGGAGTGGCAAGCGGATGATCAAAGAGGCAAGTCCGGGGCAGGGATTGGGGGGCACCTTTGCGGCGGCGCCGCCAGGTGCGGCTGCGGCGCGCAAAGGAAGCTCGGGGGTGCAGATTCCCGGCAGACTGCCAGAGGTGACGATGCTCCTTTCCAAATCGAAGAAACTCATCGGTCAACTGCTGATCGAGGCCGGGCTGCTCTCGCCGGTGGATCTGGACGCCGCCCTGCGCGAGCAGCGCGGCTCCAAGGCCAGGATCGGCGAAATCCTCGTGCAGAAGCGGGTCCTGGAAGAAGATCAGCTCCTGACGATTCTGTGCAAGCAGCTCAGGGTCAAGCGCTTCAATCCCAACAAGTTCCCACCCAACCCCCAGCTCAAGGAAATCCTGCCCGAGGCCGAGGCCTCCAGGCTGCAGGTGGTGCCGGTGTTCCGCAAGGGGTCCCTGCTGCTGGTTGCCATGCGCGACCCGGCGGATATCGCCGTGATCGACGCCCTGGAACGGCTGACCAAGCTCGAAGTGGAGCCCTTGATCTGCAACGAGAAGGAACTGCGCGACCTGGCGGTGGGCGTCTACGGCCCCAACCTGCGCATGGAGGCGGAAACGCTCTCCGACATTCCCGAGGTGGTGGAGCAGGAAGAGGAGACCGCCGCCAGGAAGGAGGACGTGCTCGACATCTCCTCGCTGCAGAGCCAGGTCGAGGACGCTCCGGTCATCAAGATCGTCAACGCCATCCTGGTGCAGGCCCTGCAGCGTCACGCCAGCGACATCCACATCAATCCCAAGGAAGGCAAGATCGACCTGCGCTTTCGCATCGACGGCGAACTGCGGGAGATTCCGGCGCCGCCCAAGAACTATTTCACCTCCCTGGTCTCACGCATCAAGCTCCTGTCCAATCTTGACATTTCCGTGACCAGGACACCCCAGGACGGGCGCTTCACCTACCGGGTGCGGGACAAGGAAGTGAGCGTGCGGACCTCCACCCTGCCCACCATTTTCGGGGAGAAGGTCGTGATGCGGTTGCACGTGCAGAGCAGCAAGGGGCTGTCCCTGGAGCAGTTGGGCATGGGCGATCGGGAGCGGGAACTGCTGCAGGCGGCGCTCTTGCGCCCCCATGGGATGATCCTGGCCACGGGGCCCACCGGGAGTGGCAAGAGCACGCTGCTCTACGCCATGCTGGAGAAGATCTGCAGCCCCAACATCAATATCGTGACCCTGGAAGACCCCGTGGAGACGCGGCTGCCGGAAGTGACACAGGTGCAGCTCAACTCCAAGGCGGGCATGACCTTTGCCAGCGGCCTGCGCTCCATTCTGCGGCAGGACCCGGACGTGATCATGGTGGGCGAGATCCGCGACGAGGAGACGGCCCGCATTTCCATCCAGGCGGCCATGACCGGCCACAAGCTGCTCTCCACCCTGCACACCAACGACGCCGCTGGGGCGGTGTCCCGCTTCATCGAGATGGGCATCGAGCCGTTCCTCATCGCCTCCACCATGGTGGTGGTAGTGGCCCAGCGCCTGGTGCGGCGCATCTGCCCAGACTGCGTGGAGGCCTACCGCCCCGACGCGGTGCAGCTGCAGAACATGATCCGCAAGCCCGGCGAGAACAAGGATTTCCACTTCTTTCGCGGCAAGGGCTGCTTCAAGTGTGAGCAGTCGGGGTTCAAGGGGCGCGTGGGGGTCTACGAGGTCCTGAACGTTGACAACGCCGTCAAGGATCTGATCATCCGGCGTGCCTCGGCTCACGAGATCCGGCAGCGGGCCATTCAGAGCGGCCGCCTGCGGACCCTGAAGATGGACGCGGCCTTCAAGGTCCTCTCTGGTGTCACCACGTTCGAGGAGTATTTGGGCGTGGCCCTCTGATTGGGAGGCGCCCCCGCTGCTGCCTGGCGTCGCTTTCCCCCCTTTTGGTGTCTTGTCCGGTGCCCGCGGCCTGTGCTACTTCTTCTGCCTTGCGGCAAAAGGCGGCAGATCCCGGACACTTCTCTCCATCGAGGGGCGGCATGATTCTCTATTCCTGGAACGTCAACGGCATTCGCGCCGCCCTGGACAAGGGCTACCGCGACTGGTTCGCCCAGTGCGGCGCCGAGGTGGTCTGCCTGCAGGAGACCAAGGCCGAGCCCGGGCAGGTGCCCGAGGCGGACCGCGAACCGGCCGGGTACCAGGCCTTCTGGAACGCCAGCAAGGTCAAGAAGGGCTATTCGGGCGTGGCCTGCTTCAGCAGATTGCCGGTGCTGCGCCACGCCATCGGGCTGCCCGACCCTGCCTATCAGGGCGAGGGGCGGCTGCTCCTGCTGGAGTTCGAGCGCTTCTACCTCTTCAACGTCTATTTTCCCAACGGCCAAAAAGACGAGGAACGCCTGACCTACAAGCTGGGCTACTACGACAGCTTCCTGCGCCACGCCGAGGAGCTGCGCAAGCACAAGCCCATCGTGGCCTGCGGCGACTTCAACACGGCCCACTACCCCATCGACCTGGCCCGGCCCAAGGAAAACGAGACCACCTCGGGTTTCCTGCCCATCGAGCGGGCCTGGCTGGACCGGTTCGTGGCCCACGGCTACGTGGACACCCTGCGGCTCCTGGAACCGGAGACCCCGGACCTCTATTCGTGGTGGTCTTTTCGCGCCAATGCCCGCGCCAGGAACGTGGGCTGGCGGATCGACTACTTTTTCGTGTCCGCGGAGCTCAAGGACGCGGTGCGCCGGGCCTGGATCGAACCCCAGGTGTTCGGTTCCGACCATTGCCCCGTGGGCTTGGAGTTGGCCCTGGAGTGAGGGGGGCGCAACGCGAACGGGGAGGGTCGCCCCTCCCCGGTGTCTTGCGGATAATCGAGCGCGTCTCGAGCATTTTCGCCTTGAATCAAGGCTCCCGCCTGAAACAATTGCCAATTGTTTCAGGTCAATGCCCTAAAGCGGGTGCACGTTGTCCCGGGCCCAGAAGACCAGGTTGTAGCGCTCCTTGAGGTAGGTGACCAGGGCGTCTTCCTTCTCGCGCCCCATGGGCCGGATGCGCACGTAGACCTTGCGGTTCTCGTCCTCGGCGGAGGAGAGGATGCTCAGGATGCGGGCCTCGCGGTCGCGCAGGTCCTCGATGATGGCGCGCAGGCTGCCCGGGGTGTCGGGGAGCCGGAAGGCCAGCTGGACGCCGCCGTGCTGCACGCCGGTGATGGAGATGAGCACCCGAAACACGTCCATGTCCGAGATGATGCCCACCACCTGACCTTTCTCGTCCACCACGGGCAGACCACCGATGCGCTTCTCGGTCATGAGCTGGGCCGCGCGCTCCACCGTATCCGTGGGGCGCACGAACACCGGGTTCTTGGTCATGATGGTCTTGAGCTTGAGCTCCGAGAGCAGGTAGTAAAGCTCGTGCACCTCCAGCGTGGTCGCCTGGGACGGGGACGCGGACTTGATGTCCCGGTCGGTGACGATGCCCACCAGCTTGCCGGAATCGTCCACGATGGGCAGCCGCCTGATGGTATTTTCCTTCATCAACTTGGTGGCTTGCATCAGGGAGGTGTCCGGGCCGGCCGTGATGGGGTTCTTGGTCATCCACTCGCTAATGAGCATGGTTTTCTCCTTGGCGTGTCGTCTGACTGCAACGCAACGGTTTTTTACAGCTTTTGCCAGCTTTTCCCCCACCTGTCCAGTTCCCAGTGCGGCATGATTTCACCCGGCCTGCCGTGAGGTCCGAACCCCCAGGCCGTGTTTGGACGCTCTTGCAACGGGTAAGAGGGCGCCCCCCCTCAGGGGTGAGGCGCCCGCCACATGCAACGCAAGACCGGCTCAGAAGAGCTCGCGAAACTGCCCGTAGCCCTCCTGCTCCAGATCTTCGACCGGGATGAAGCGCAGGGCGGCGGAGTTGATGCAGTAGCGCAGCCCCGTGGGCGCGGGCCCGTCCGGGAACACGTGCCCCAGGTGGGAATCGCCGTGCCTGCTGCGTACCTCCGTGCGCACCATGAACAGGGTGCGGTCCTTGCGCTCCACGATGTTGTCCGCAACCAGGGGCTGGGTGAAGCTGGGCCAGCCCGTGCCCGAATCGTACTTGTGGGTGGAGCTGAACAGGGGCTCGCCCGAAACCACATCCACATAGATGCCCGGGTGTTTGTTATCCCAGTAGGCGTTCTCGAAGGCCGGTTCGGTGTCGTCCTGTTGAGTCACCCCGTACTGCAGCGGCGTGAGGCGCTGGCGCAGCTCCGCATCCATGGGCTTGGCAAAGGCGACGGCCCCCTCGGAGCGCGACTCCTGCCCGGCTACGGCCAGGGGAGCGGTCTTGACCTCGCTGCCCCAGGTCCGCTCCAGGTAGTCGTCGCGTCCGGAAAGGATGCGGTAGCCTTTGTAGCGCAGCGGATTCTTCAGGTAGTAGTCCTGGTGGTAGTCTTCGGCCTCGTAGAACCGCTCCACGGGGCGGATTACCGTGGCCACGGGCGCGTCGAGCCGTCCGGAGGCCTCCAGGGCCGCCTTGGCGGCTTCGGCGATGCGTTGTTGCTCCGCGTCATGGTAGAATATTGCAGGGGCGTACTGCTCGCCACGATCGGCGAACTGCCCCCCGGAGTCCGTGGGATCGATGCTGCGCCAGAAGGCGTTGAGCAGTTGCTCGTAGCTGATGCGGGCGGGATCGAAGCGCACCCGGACCACTTCCAGGTGCCCCGTACCGCCCGAGGCCACTTGTTTATAGGTGGGATTGTCCTGCTGCCCCCCCATGTAACCGGAGACGACTTCCTCCACACCATCGAGTTTTTCCAGGTCTGCTTCCACACACCAGAAGCAGCCCCCGGCGAACGTTGCCTCTGCCAGGTTTTGCGTGTTCATGGCTTGCCCCCCTGTAGCCGCGAAAGCGAGCGCCGCTATCAGCAGCGCCGCAAGAACTCCGAAGGTGCGGAATGGACGCAGGGTCATGGTTTTCCTCCGGAGGGTTGTGAAAGGGTTGTGTTGACACAATTTCCCGAGCCACCTTTGGAGAATAAGTCTCCCCAGGGAAAAAACAAGGGCCAAGGGGGGGCAGGATACCGCTCCGGCCGGGCCGGGCCAGCACTTTACGCCGCAGGTTCGGCGGGGTAGGAACAGGGACCGCAGTGCATTTTTCAGCCAGAGGGAGCGCCCCATGCATGAGACCCAGCCCCAGACAGAGACGCGCGGCATCCCGAGCCTGCGCCGCGACCTCGACTATATCCCCTTCGAACACGAGGGGGAGCGGTTCGTGTTCATCCGTGATCCCTTGGGCCTGGTGCGCGAGGGGCAGGCCATTCCCCTGCCCCTGTTGCGACTGCTCATGGAACTGCCCCCGGGCTTGAACCTGGAGGCCATGGTGGCCTGGCTGGGGCAGAAAACCGAGGGGCGGATCGGCACCCGGGAGCAGGTCCTGCACCTCGTGAGCGAGCTGGACGGCGCCCGGTTGCTGGAGTCCGAGAGCTACCTGCAGCTGCGGGGGCAGGTGGTGCGGGAGTTCGTGGCCGCCCCCCTGCGTCCCCAGGTCATGGCCGGTCAGGCCTATCCGGGCGAGCCGGGCGACCTGCGGGCCTGGCTGGAGGGGACCCTGGCCCTGGGACGTGAAGGGACGGGGAGCGGGAACGCCGTGGCCGCCCTGGTGGCGCCGCACATCGACCCGGGCCTGGGTGCCCCTGTCTATGCCGAGGCCTACCGCGCCCTGCAGGGCGCGGCATACAGGCGGGTCATCGTACTGGGGGTGGGGCACCAGCTGCCCGAGGGGCTGTTCAGCTTCTCGCCCAAGAGCTTCCAGACCCCCCTG
>CAZNSV010000042.1:0-12808 GCA_964575775.1 uncultured Desulfovibrionaceae bacterium | reverse complement strand
AGACTGAAAGCACTTTCTGTTGCGGACCGCCGGCTCGGAGCTCGCGGTCCGCATTTTCTTGCCCCTGGCCCTCCAGTGGGGTATAGGCTGCCCAGGCCAGGCCTGTTGCGACCGCATCCGGTCCTGCCGTGTCCCCCACAACTACAGGAGGTTCCCGCAGCATGAGCGTCATTGTGGACTTTTCCATCTTCCCGCTGGGGCAAGGCGAGAGCGTCAGCAAGGACGTGGCCAAGGCGGTACGGCTTATCCGCGAATCCGGCCTGCCACACAGCTTCGGCCCCATGAGCACCTGCATCGAGGGCGAATGGGACGAGGTCATGGCCCTGGTGGGGCGCTGCCACGAACTCTTGCGCCGCGACAACCCCCGGGTGCTGCTCTATCTGCGCGCCGACTCCCGCGAAGGGGGCAACCGCATGCAGGCCAAGATGCAGGCCGTGGAAGACCACCTGACCCAGGGCGTCTGAGCCCCCAGCTCCGTGTCATGATCGATTTGAAGAAGCGGCTCAAGATCCTCGCGGCCGGGAGCTTGAGCCACACGCCCCTGCGTTTTCTGGTCTGCCCCAGAAAGTATGGTACCGGCGGTACGGACAACAGCCGCTACTGCTATTCCGTGTGGCTGCGGCACCTGGTGCGCATGTCCGAACAGGGCCTGCCCCCGCGTACCGCGCGCGTCGCCGAGTTGGGCCCCGGCGACTCCATCGGGGTGGGGCTGGCGGCCCTGCTCTCGGGCAGCGAGGCCTATCTGGCCTTCGACGTGGTGCCGTTTTCCGATACCGCGCGCAACCTGCGGATTCTGGAGGGTGTGCTGGAGCTCATGCGCGCCCGGGCGCCCATCCCGGATGCCGAGGAGTTCCCCCTGGTGCGCCCCCTGCTGCGTGATTACAGGTTCCCGCACCAGCTCCTGCCCGAGGAGCGCCTGGCGGCGGCCCTGCACCCCGACCGCCTGGAGCGCGTCCGCCACGCAGTCAGGCAGCTGGACGGCATGGTCCGCTACCACCCCCGCTGGGAGCTGGACGACCAGGTGGAGCCCGGCAGCCTGGACCTGGTCTTCTCCCAGGCCGTGCTGGAGCACGTGCAGAACGCCCCCGGCGTCTATGCCCACATGTTCACCTGGCTGAAAAGTGGCGGTGTCATGTCCCATCAGATCGACTTTTCCAGCCACAACGCCTCGGAGCTCTGGAACGGGCACTGGACCTACTCCCCCCTGTTCTGGAACTTCGCGGGCCGCTGCTTTCCCTTGAACCGGCTGCCCTGCTCGGCGCATCTGGAGTTGTTGGAGAAGACCGGCTTCGAGGTACTGGAGGTGGACAAGGCGCGGCAGGAGAACAGCCTGCAGCCCAACGACCTGGCCGCGGCTTTCCGCACCCTGAGCCGGGACGATCTGGAGACCTCCGCCGCCTATGTCCTGGCCCGCAAGCCTTAGGGAGGACTCTGCGGCGAAGAAAGGGGGGGTTATACCGCCAGGCGGTGCAGGATGCGACGCTGCTCGCGCAGGTCCCGGGGCTCCACGCACAGCACGGCCTCGCCGCCGGATTCCGCGGCGCGCCTGGCACCAGGCTCCTTGGGCGCGGTGCGCAGCAGCAGCCCCTCGGCCCCCAGCTCGGCCAGCAGGACCATGCCCTGATCGATGCCCAGCTGCTTCCTGATGCGGTTGGGGATGGTCACCCGGCCCTGGCTGTCCACGCGGATCTTCTGCATCACGGCCTCCTGCCCGGACAATGCGGGCGTTCTCCGACGAAACATCCCCAGGGGCAAGAGGCACGGACCTCCTGCCCAATGGGGCAGGCCCCGGGCCCCGGGACGGCCTTCCACGCCGAACCCGAAACCCGGGGGTTGCATTGGGCTTGTGCGTCTCTATAACGCAAAAAAGAGCAAATAGTCTAGAGCATTTTGCCATTGAAAATGGCTAGATGCTCTTGTACATTTTCCTGAAACAATTGAAAATGTTTCAGGAGGGAGCCTTGTATCAAGGCGAAAATGTGCTAGAGAAACTTTAAACAGCTGCCCCCAAGCTCCTGCGGGGTCAGAAACTCACCACCGGCACCAGCCGCTCCGCCGGGTTGTCCAGCTCGAAGTAGCGCGACTTCTCGAAACGGAACATGGTGGCCACCAGGTTGCTGGGAAAGGACTCCACCAGGATGTTGTTGTCGCGCACGGCGCCGTTGTAATAGCGCCGGGCCATCTCGATGCCGTTTTCCACCTCGGAGAGGGCGGTCTGCAGCTCGATGAAGTTCTGGCTGGCCTTGAGCTCCGGATAGTTCTCGGCCACCGCGAAGAGCTTGCCCAGGGCGTGGGAGAGCAGGCTTTGGCTCTTGGCCACTTCGTCGATGTCCTTGGCCTGCTGTGCGGCGGCGCGCAGGGTGGTGACCTGCTCCAGCACCCCGCGCTCGTGCCCCATGTAGCCTTTCACGGTCTCCACGAGGTTGGGAATGAGGTTGGTGCGCTTCTTGAGCTGCACGTCGATGCCGCTCCAGGCTTCCTGCACCATGTTGCGGTTGCGCACGAGCTTGTTGTAGAGCGTGACGACCCACACCGCCAGCACGGCGGCAATGAGCCCCAGGACAAGAGTGGTGGACATGGACCCTCCAGGGATTGACGGCTGGGCGCGAACGCCCGCAATGGGCCCCATGGTATCCGCAGCCTGCCCCCAGTGCAAGATGCCCCGTCGGGAATCGCCTGCTCATTCTTCCCCCCGCCCCTTGCCGGAAGGAGGAATTGTGGTTGAAGTCCGGATATCTGTTGTGTAATTGTTTTCCGAACAGAGACGGCGGTCAGGCCTCACCGGAGACCACGACACCGCGACGGTCAGGGCGAAAAGATCAGTCGGCAGGGCCACCACGGCGAGCAGAGGGGGCAGAGGGGCACAGGAACACCATGTCCAAAACCATCGACGTCAACGTCGTCAACCCTTTCCTGGATGCCGTCATCGACGTGCTCTCCACCATGGCCCAGATCTCCCCGGTCCCCGGCAAACCCTACATCAAGGGCAACAGGCTCGCCGTGGGCGACGTCACCGGCATCATCGGCATCACCGGCAAGAACAAGGGCACCATCGCCGTCACCCTCAGCGAGGAGTGCGCCATGGCCGTGGTGGGCAACATGCTCGGGGAGAAGGTCACGGAAGTGGAGGTGCTGCGCGACGGCATCGGCGAGGTCACCAACATGATTTCCGGACGGGCCAGGCAGGGCCTCGCGCAGCTGGGCCTCAAATACCACGCCGCCATCCCCATGGTGATCATGGGCAAGGGGCACGTGGTCAAGCACTACTCGGACGGCCCCGTGCTGGCCATCCCCTTCGAGACCCCCCACGGCCCCGTGACCGTGGAAGTCTGTTTCGGCCGCCTGGGCCCCTGAACACACGCCCCCGCCCCGCAACCGCGCCCCGAGGGGCCTGCCCGCCTCATTTGCTGTAGAAGTACTGGTGCGTCACAAAGGGCGGATACCAGGCCTCGGGCAATGCCAAATCCAACCCGTCCGCCCCGCCCCCTGCGTCGGAAAAACGCAGCCGCGCCCGTTCCCCTCCTGTCACGGCCCAGGCCCCCAGCCGCTCCTCTCCCGCGCCAAACCAGTCCGCTGGCAGCAGGGCCTGGAACGCCCCAGAAGCATCCGGCCTGGCCGCGAAGAGCACCCGCTTGCCGCCCATGAGCAGTACCAGGTCGGAGGGGAGCGCCACCCGCCCCCGCACCAAGACCCCACTGGGCACTTCCCCGCCCGGCAACACCAGGGTCACCTCCTCCACCGTTCCGCCCGGGTGCTCCGTGGGGCGGTAGTCCTCGAGGCGCCCCACCTCGCGGTAGACGCTCAGCCGTGGCGCGAAGAACAAGGGCACGATCTTGCGCAGGTAGTTGGGATCCGGAAACACGCCCAGCAAGGGGGCGTTCTCGGCCAGAGAAAAGAGCGCCTCCTTGGCCCGCAGGAGCTTGGCCTCGCGGTTGACGAACACCACCAGGGACAGCACCCCGCCCAGCAGATAGACCCCCAGGGCCAGGGCCAGGAAGCGGGACTGCCAACTCGCCATGCCATGTCCGCCCCCTGCCTTGTTCCCGGGCAGACGCCTTGTGACGGCCCAGAGCACCGGCAGGGCGAACCAGAACAGATTGGAGAACGGCACGTAGCGGCTTTGCAGGGCCTTGTGCATGCCGAAGCCCGCCCGGCCCAGGGCCGTGGCCGCGTCGCTCAGCAGGGCGAAGAGTCCGAGCAGCAGCCAGGGCAACAGCAGCACCAGTACCCTGGGCGCCTCCCGCCAGAGGCGCAGGAGCGCGCCCCCCGCAAAAACACAGGCGCCCAACCCCATGAGCAGGGCCAGGGGCGCCAGGTTCTCGTCCACCAGCAGTGGCCCACCGAGGTAGGTGAAAAAGTAGCCCACCAGATGCAGGGGGCGGGAGAGGCCGAAGGTCAGGTCCGGATGATGGGGCGGTTTCACATAGCCCTGAAAATACAACAACCAGGCCGCCGCCCCAGCCAGGAGGAAGACCCCCAGAGCCAGCAGCCGCGCCCGCCGCCCGGCCCGGGCCGTGAGCAGCAGGGGCCAGAGGCAGAGCCAGTAGAAGAGACCGTTGGCGAAATGGAAGGACCCCGCCCAGCCCGTGAGCACCACCAGCGCCACCCGCCAGGGCTCCAGCCGCCCCCCTTGGAGCAGCAGCACGCCCAGCAGCAGGCAGAGCACGATCGTCATGATGGAGGTGTTGGCGCCAAAGGCATAGACCTGCCACTGCTGCAGGGAAAAGCACAGCAGGGCGAAGAGCGCGGGCAGCCAGTGCCCGACGCCGCAGCCGGGAGCATCCGCTTCGGGACCGAGGACCTCGGCCAGTCGCGCCCTGGTCCGGCGCCACAGGACCGTGACGCAGAGCCAAATGCCCAGGGCCATGAGCAGCATGACCCCGTACTCGCAGAAGCGGTCCAGCCGGCAGAAGGGCATGAGCACCCAGCCCACCAGCCGGGCCATGAGGTTGCGCTGCTCGTTCTGCTGGGCAGCCAGGGCCTGCAGGGAGAAGCCCTCGGTCTGGAGGTCGCGCAGAAATCCGCTCCAGATCAGCCATTCGTCCCAGAACAGCACGTCCACCCCGAAATGGAAGACGCAGAAAGCCAGCAGCGCAAAGGGCGCGGCGCAGCACAGGGGCAGTGTCCAGCGGCAGGAGCCGATCTGCCGGAACAGGGGCATGGCGTTCATGGGATGGTTCCGATGGGGGTTGCGGGGTGCGGGCCGAGGATAGAGAAATGGGCCCGGAACGGCAAGAAAACTGTGCGCCCCCTCATGGGGCAGGTCCGCGACAGGGCCAGACCGCCTTTATTGGGGCGGCTCAGTCCCGCCAGAGGGCCAACAGGGTGATGTCGTCCGTTTGGGGGGCCGGGGCCGACCAGGCCTGCAGGGCGGCCAGCAAGGGCTCCTGCCAGTGGCGCGCGCCTTCGCTGTGCAGCAGCTCCAGCAGGCGGGGCAGCCCGAAGCAGCGCCCATCCTGGCATGCGGCCTCGGTCACGCCGTCGGAAAAAAGCAGCAGCATCCCGCCCCGAGGCAAGTGGAAGCTGTGGGAGCCGAATTCCAGGTCCTCCACCGTGCCCAGGGGCAGCCCCTCCAAGCGCGGCAGTGGCGCGTACTCGCGACCGTCGAAGAGCAGCGGCGGGTGGTGCCCGCCCAGGGCAAGTTCGGCGCGCCCCTCCTGGGGCCAGTACTGCAGCATGCAGATGGTTGCGAAGAAATACTCGCCCGAAAGAAACGGAAAGGTCACGGCATTGACCCGGCGCAACAAGGCGGCCGGGCCCAGCCCCTGCCGGGCCTCGCTGCGGATGGTGGACCAGAGCGCGGCCATGACGAAGCCCGCGGGCAGGCCCTTGCCGGAGACGTCCGCCAGGTAGAGCAGGCAGCTGCCGTCCGGCAGGGGGATGATGTCGTAGAGATCGCCCCCCACCTGCGCGGCGGGGTGCGACACCCCCCAGACCCGGCTGCCGTGGCTCAACTCGGGGATGCTGGGCCAGCAGCAGCGCTGGATCTTGGCGGCCATCTGCACCTGGGCCTCCAGCTCCTTCTGCTGCAGGCGCTCCTGCAGGTGCCGGGCCCGGGCAATGGCCACCGCGGCCAGGCTGGCGAAAATCTCCAGGGCCTTGGCGTCGATGTGGTCGAACTGCTCCCGGTGGCGCGGGTTCAGGACCTGGATCACCCCCAGGGGCTCGTCCAGGTGCAGCACGGGCACGCAGAGGATGCTCCGGGTGGTGAAGCGGGTTGCGTTGTCGATGCGCGGGGAAAAGTCCTCGGCGGTACGCACGTCGTGCACCAGCTGGGTGGCCCGCTCCTGCAGGGCCCGCCCGGCGATGCCCTCCCCGGGCTGCAGCAGCACCTTGCCCTGCAGCTGCTCCACCAGGGGCGTATCCGCGCCCTGATTGCGCACCACGGCAAAGCTGAGCGCGCCGGAGTCGGGATGATAGCGCAGAAAGGACGAGGCCTCGGCAGCGATGGCCTCCTCGGCGATGGCCAACAGCCGGGGCAGCAGGACCTCCAGGGAGTCCACCTTGACCAGTTCCTGGTTGGCCCTGGCGATGAAGTCGATCTTGCGGGCATAGTCGTCGAGCATGGCGCCCCCGCGCTGCCGGAATTTTCCGGTGTGTAGCCTGCCGGGCAGGGCTTGGCAACAATGGCCCGGCAGGGTCCGTTTTCTCGCCTCGCACCCTGACGGCGCTCGCCTTGACAAGCCCTGGGCTTCGTGCTGCTGTGCACCACACTCAAAGCCCCAAGCAGAGGAAACGCCCATGTCCGGACCGCTTTGCCCCCAAGACCGTCCGCGCCCCTTGCTGGCCTGCTGCCTGGCCCTGCTGCTCTGCCTCGGCCTGCTGTCCGGCGCGGGGGTCCTGGCCCAGGAGGCGCCCCAGGCCGCCCCCCCATCCGAGCAGGGCGCGGAGGAAGAAAACGCGGCGGCAGAAGAGGCCCAATCACCTCCGGTGGAGGAGGTCTTCGCGTTTCTGGGCGTGGGGCCCGAGGCCCACATCGACCCCACCCGCAAGGCCGAGTACCCGGGCTACAACCTCAACCTCGAGCGCGTCTGCACCGGGTGCTGGTGCAACAACGTGTTCGGCGACGGCCTGAGCGAGTCCTACAACGAGCTGGTGGGCAAGTCCGAGGCCTTCCGGGAGCTCTGGTCCCTGGTGGCGCGCTGTATCGACCCCGCCGTGAACAGCATGCCCCAGATCCGCACCCTGCCGCTGGATGCGGACTACGACGACGCCGAGTTCGCCAAGGTCACCCTCTACTTCTCGGAGTTCACGGACACGCTCCTGGCCATGCGCCTGGTGGTCAACACCCCCGAGACCACCCTCGCGACCCTCAGAGAGCGCTTCGGCGAGCCCGAGGACATCGAGGGGCTGTGGTACCTCTGGCAACGCCCCGCTTCGCTGCTGCTGCTGGACCTGTTCAAGGTCAAGCGCCACCAGTGGCCCCAGGCCGAACTGCTGGTTGTGCACACGGAACTCCTGGCCGGACACCTGGTGGAGGTTCTGAGCCAGGCCCGCACCGCGCCCTGAGAGCCCGGGAGCACAGCAAGCACGCCGTGCAGCACGGGAGCGAGCGCAATCGCTTGCGGCCCAGGCAACGCGAAAAGCCGCGCCGGAATCAACCAACGCGGCTTTTCTCCGGGGTGCCCGGCCCTGCCGGGTCCCCTGTGCCGAAAAATCCTGCCGACTGTTCGCGCGGTGCTCAGGAATCGCTGGACTTCTTGATGTAGTAGAGCCCACCGAGCACTGCCGCTAATCCGATGAAGACCATGACAAAGTCCATGTTCGCTCCTTTGGCTGCGAGTCCCATACGGTTGGGGCGGACCGCCGCAGCGCCCGCCAGACGCCAGTGAATAGCCAATGATTACGGCGCGGCAAACATGACCGGTCGCGCCTGAATCGCCACTTCGTGCATTTTCGAACGCGACCCTAGCCAATTTCCCCCGGAATGACAAGGTCTTCTCCGGGGTTTTGGTCCGAGCCAGGGACCGGGCTCATTTGCCCTGCAGCAGGTCCACCGCCTCGAAGGGCAGGGTCAGGATGGTCTTCACCAGGCCGAACACCGAGCCCCCCAGGCGACCCAGGGTGTCCGTGAGCATCTCCGTCTGCCGGATCTCCACCTTGGGATTGGCGAAGCTGCCGTGCAGGCGCACGGGGATGGTGGGCGCGCCGGTCATCTGCACCAGCAGGGTGTAGTCCATGGTCCGGCGCGGCAGGGAGGCCTGGCCCGAGCCCTTGGCCTGCAGCAGAAGCCCCTGGACCAGAAAATCGTCGTTGCGCACGATCCCGTCGCTGACCAGGAAGGTGCCCCTGGCCCGGGAAAAAGGCGTTCGGCCGCTGCCGGACTCGACCTGCCCGCGCATGTGGGGCAGTGTGGAGGACCTGCCCGTTTCGGGCACGGTGGTGCTGCGCTTGACGCGATAGAACCCGTCGCGCACGCTCAGGTCGGCCTTGCCGCCCAGGGTCTGCAGCGTGCCCAGCCAGTTTTTCCCTCCTCCGGCCAGGGTCATGTTCCAGGCGGCCGTGCCCCCTACCTCGGCTCCGCCGCCCAGCCTTTGCATGACCCGCTCCAGCTGGAAATCCGCCACCGCGACCTGGCTGGAAAAGGTCAGCCCCTGGGGGCCCGGCAAGGGCGCCACATCCAGCTGGCCGATGAACTCCCCGCCGTAGAACCGGGCCGTCACGGGGCGCAGCTGCAGCTTGTCCTGGTCCGCGCTCACCGTGGCCCGGAGTTCGTCATGGTCCAGGCCCATGAAACGCAAGCGCCCCACACTGCAACTCCCGGTCAGCCGCAGCCCCCGCAGCCAGGCATTGCCCCAGGCCGGAGCCTCCACTGGCGGCCCGGTGGGCTTTGGAGGCAGGTAGGCGTCCAGATCCAGGGCATCCACGGCCAGGCGGCCGCCGTAGTGCACCCGCCGGGGTTTGTCCAGATCGTCCAGGAACAGTTCGCCCGTGATGCGGCTGTCGTCCAGGAGCAGGCTCTGCAGCTCCACGTCCAGACGCCGTTCGTCCAGGGCGTAGACCGCCTGCAGCGCCGCATGCCGCAAGGCCCCGGCCCCGGCCATGGGGGGCGGTTCCAGGCCGAAATGCGGCAGCAACTCACGCGGCGCCAGGTCCGGCGCCTGAATCGTGCCGGAGTAGCGGCTGGCCTGGCCCGGCTTAAAGAGGTGCTCCAGCAGCAGGCTGCCCTGGAACCGCGAGCCGTGCAGCGTGCCAGTCACGTCCGTGAGGTTCAGGAGGTCGCGCCGCAGGTCCAGTCGCCCCTTGCCCTGGGCGTTCACCACCCACTGCCGGCGGGGGCTGAGCTGTGTGCCCGGACCGGTGTAGCGCAGGCTGCCGGAGCTGTTCTCCAGGCCCAGGAGCTCCAGGGTCTCCAGGTCCAGCAGGGCCAGACCGGAGAGCTTCACCCCCCCTTCCACCGTTCCGGTATAGCCGCTGTCCCACAGGGGCGCGTCGAACAACCCTTGGGGGCGTAGTCCTGCGAAATCGCTCTGCAAGGTGTAGGAGTAGTGCCCGGCAGCGCCCTGGGAACGGCCCTTGGCCGGGGCCAGACCCAACTTGGCCGTGGCCTTGGTGAAGCGGAAATCCGGCTGCCGCTCCGCACCCAGCAGTTTGGGCGGGCTCGTGAAATCCAGGGCCCCCTTGTGCAGGGTGGCCTCGCCCTTGAGCTGCAGGGAGCGCAGCAGGTCCCGCAGCTCCGCACCCCGGCCCGTGGCGTCGGCCACCAGGTCCAACCGCCCCTGCACGTGGGGGGCTCCGAAGAGCAGCGTGCTCAGGGTCGGGGCATCCGCCCCTTGCAGGGCGAGGTGCAGGGTGTGCGCGGCCTCGCGCACCGTGAGCGTTGCCTGCAGCGCACCGTCCAGGAAGTGGGCCGCCTCCACCCGGACCTGGGCGCCGCCTTTGGCAAAATCGGCCTGCAGCCGCAGCTCCCGCGCCTGGAGCCCGCGCCCGGTCAGGCTGTCCAGGGTCAGGGTCAGGGTCACGGCCGGAGCCTCGCCCGGCCAGAAGAGCAGCCAAGGGGGCAGCTGCCAGGGCGTGCCCCCCGGGTGGGGCGGGAGCAGACGGTCCAGGTCCAGGGCCCCTCCCTGCATGGTCAGGCCCAGGGTGGCCGCCGTACCGCGCGTGTAGTCGGCCCGCCCCTGCAACCCGGCTCCGGGCAGTTGCAGCCGCAGCTCCTCCAGGACAACGTGTTCGGGGGTGGCGACAAAGGAGGTCCTGGCCGTGGCTTCCTGCAGCAGGCCGCAGAGCTGGGCGAAGTCCTCGCCCAGGGCAGGGGCGGCCCCCGGCGTGCAGCCCAGCAGGGAGAGCTCACCGCGCAGGGCGTAATCGGGCCGCAGATAGCGCTCTGCGAGGAGCACGCCACTCAGGCGCAACCCGGCATACTGCAGGGTGGCCTCCTTCAGCAGCAGGCTCTGCTCCTGGCAGTCCGCGTCCGCCCGGCCTTGCAGGCCCAGCCGCGCCCCTTCCTTGCCGTCCGCGCCGTCCCACTCCACTTCCACGGAAAAGTCCGCGTCCTGGAGCAGCAGGTTCAGCGGATCCGCGAGGATGCGCCCCAG
The DNA here is from genome assembly GCA_964575775.1 of uncultured Desulfovibrionaceae bacterium. Classification (GTDB taxonomy): domain Bacteria; phylum Desulfobacterota; class Desulfovibrionia; order Desulfovibrionales; family Desulfovibrionaceae; genus CAZFCK01. Next base: position 2,273 of record CAZNSV010000042.1, on the reverse strand, counting down.
CCCTTGGGCGGTCAGCGCTGCCGCAAAACCGTGGCGGTGGCTTCTGAGCTCCGCGGCAAGGGTAAAGCCGAAGACGCTGCCCGGCTCGGCGCGCAGGGCCAGGTTCTCCAGTTCCAGGTCCTCGCCCTGCCGTGCGTCCTGAAACAGCACCCGCCCCTCCTGGAGGGTCAGGCCGTCCCAGGACAAGGGGCTCACCCGCAACCCTTTGGTGCCGCCCTGCAAGCGCAGGGTGGAATCCTGGTCGCCGCCGGTCAGACGCTGCACCAGGTCGTGCCAGTTGTCGTGGCCCGAAGCATCGCGCTGCAGCCGCAGCTCCGGGCCGACAATCTCCACCCGGTCGAAGTCCACCTCCTGCCGCAACAGCAGCGGCATCAGGCGCACCCGGATGCCCAGCTCGCGCATGACGAGGAACGGCTCCTGTTCCGGAGCGGAAGGCATGGACAGGGCAGCGGGCTGCCCCATGCGCAGTCCGTAGACCCGCAGGCCCAGCCAGGGAAAGAACTCGTAGTGCACGCCGCCCTGGATGCTCACCTCGCGGCCGCTGCGCTCCGCAAGCCACCCGGCCAGGTCCACGTCCAGTTCGGCGGGGTCGAAGCGGGCCACTAGCAGAGCGGCCAGGAGCGTCAGGGCCACGAACACCAGCCCGGACAACACCACCAGCCGCCTGAGCATCAGCGCGACCTCCCCAGGGGCAGGCCCGGGGGCACGGGGCGCAGCAAGGCCACGCACGCGGCAGGCGGCACAGGGCCGAGGACGAACGGCCCAGACGACGGGAGCGGCAGTGACTCTCGCTTCATGGACTCCGGTACCGGGAGGCTCCACCCAGGCCTCAAGCCGCCGGAAAGCGCGACCGAAAACACCGGCCACGAGGCTGGGCCCGGCAAGGGGGAAGACATCCTGCCGCCGGAATACACGTTTTTTGATCGGGGTGTAAAGGCTGCGCCCTCGCGACACCCGCCCTAAAAAGCGTTGACTCCCCACTGGAAATGGTTACTATGGAGAATGGTTTTTTGTCCCAGGTCCGCTGTGCAGCGCTTCGTCAATCCTTTGCAACGGAAACGGAGGAAGTATGGATAAGTGGGAATGCCCTTGCGGCTATGTGTACGACCCTGCGGAAGGCGACTCCGAACGCGGCATCCCCGTGGGCACGGCCTTTGAAGACCTGCCCGAGGACTGGGTCTGCCCCAAGTGCGGCGCCGATAAGGAATACTTCGAAAAAGTTTAGAGCATCTTGCCATGAAAAATGGCTAGATGCTCTTATGCATTGTTCTGAAACAATTGAAAATTGTTTCAGAAGGGAGCCTTGCTGCAAGGCGGAAATGCGCTAGAGCATCTTGCCATGAAAAATGGCTAGATGCTCTTATGCATTGTTCTGAAACAATTGAAAATTGTTTCAGAAGGGAGCCTTGCTGCAAGGCGACAATGCGCCAAGCGACAGTTTCTGCGCCGTCGGCCCCTCTCTCCGGCGGCCGCCACCGCCCCCAGCCTGGGGGGACGGGTGGACACCACAGCAATCCTGCCTGACTCGTTGCCATGAAAAACTCCCTGGAGCCCTTGCCTGCACAAGGACTCCAGGGAGTGACTCATTTTCTTTCCACCGCTTGGCGCGGTTAGGCAGTCTGGCCGCGACCTTGTAACGGGAACGTCGCAGGGCGGCCGGACACCCCTCCCAGGGAACCGGAGGAGTCCGTTGCCGCGTGGCGGGGCCAGAGCCCTCGGACAAAGAGCGGGGAGAAGACCCAGAAGCGTTCTGCAAGAACCCCAAGGGTCCTGCGCCGAACAGCCGCCTGGTGCAGTTTCGCCTCGAAACAAGGCTCTGCCCTGCAACAATGTTCCATTGTTTCAGGGAACTGCACAAGAGCATCTAAACTTGTTCAAAGTTAAAATGCTCTAGGCTTCCTTCTTGTCCTTGTCCGCTTCAGCCTTGCTGGGTTCGTTGTCCTTCTTGGGGGTCACGTCGATTTCATCCGGTTCGGTGGTGGCCTTCTTGAAGTTCCGGATGGCCCGACCCATGCCGCCGCCGATCTCGGGGAGCTTGTTGGCGCCAAAGATGATGAGAACGATAACCAGGATGAGCAAAAGTTCCCAAATGCCGAGTCCGCCGATCATGCCTTCCTCCACGTATGTCTTGCTGCCGCGAAATGCCTGCCCCCACAAAGGGGCGGGACAAGGTGCGGAATGCCCTTGTGTGCGTCATGCAAACGTTGCTTATACGTCAAGCCGGGCCCGGGGGAAATGGCCGGAGACGGCATTTTTTTTCGCCCCCCCCCGCC
>CAZNSV010000041.1:11371-12938 GCA_964575775.1 uncultured Desulfovibrionaceae bacterium | reverse complement strand
CCTGGCCGCCCTCCTTGTAGTCTTCCATGCCCTTGGCGGGACTCACGTCGATGGTGGGGTCCACTCCGGCCTGGTCCAGGGCTGACTGGGCCACACCGTCGGGCAGGGGCATGTCCGCCGTTGCGGTGTCGCCGGGCACGGCATCCGGTATCGGGACCGGTTCCGTGCCGGCCGTCTGGGCCAGGGCCTGGCTTCCGGCCAGGCAGAGACTCAGCATCGCCGCCAGGATGCAACACCGAATCGAATGGGAAATGGTCATGCAATTATCCTCATGTCTTCGCCCCATGACGGCGGATCACCCTCGCGCTAAGTGTGATTCGGCAGGGGGGGGCGTCTTGTCAAACCGTCGCACCATAGCGGGTTTCACCCCAAGGGGCAACAATTCAAACACCTGCTTGAAACCGGCGTTGCCCCCCCGAGGCTGGGACGCACCGCCCCCGGCATGCCTACTGCATCAGCTTGGCCTGGGCCTCCTTGGCCTTGCTCTGGGCCAGCGCGTCGTCGGGGTTGAGCCGCAACACGGTGTTGAAGTCGTCCAGGGCCAACTGCCGCTTCTCCAGCTTGAGAAAGGCGTTGCCGCGATTGAAGTAGGCATCCACGTACTGGGCGTCCAGATCGATGGCCGCGTCGAAGTCCGCGATGGCGGCCTGGTAGTCGCCCAACTTGTAGAGCGCGGTGCCGCGCGCGTTGAAGAGGTCGGGCACGGTCTTGTTGAGCAGCAGGGCCTGACTGTAATCCTGCTGGGCTTTGTCGAAGTCTCCGGCCATGAGCCAGGCATTGCCCCGGTGGTACCAGGCGGAGAGGTTGGCGGGGTCCAGCTGCAGGGCCTGGCCCAGATCGTCCACGGCCATGGCGAAGTTGCCCAGCTTATAGTTGGCGAACCCCCGCCCCACAAAGGCCAGCACATCGTTGGGACGCTGCTGCAAGGCCACCGTGAAGGCATGCACGGCGCTGGGCACGTCCCCAGCCTGGATCAGATGGTTGCCGATTTCCATCAGCTCCTCGTAGGTGGGCGGCTCTTCGGATTGCAGGGCCGGATCGCCGGGCAGCGCGGCCTGAGCGGCGGGATCGGCGCTTCCGGGCAGCGCTTGGCCGTCCTGCGGCTGCATGGCCTGGGCATCCTGGGGCGGCAACTGCCCCGCATAGGGGTCCGGGAGGGGTTGGGGCGCAGGTTCCACAGCCAGGGGCTGCGGTGCGGGGACCTCGGAGGGCTGGGCCGTTTCCGGACCGGGGCTGTACGTCTCTTGTGGGGGCGTTTGCGTTGCGGCAGGCTGTCCCACCGGAATGCGCAGGTCCTCGGGCGTGGGCTGCCCCGCTTCGGGCTGGGACATGGCCTGGGGTGCGGCCTGGGGCTGCCCGTCGGCGTGCAGGGACACGGGGATGACGTTTTCCACGCCACCCTGGACAAAGATGTCCTTGAGCAGAGGTTCAAAGCCGGGGTGGCTGACCTCGATGGTGTAGTGGCCTTCCTCGAGGATGATCCCGGGCTGATAGCGGTACTTGATGCGCAGGAAGCGGATGTTGGCACCGGGCGGGTCGGTCTGGACGAAGAGCTTGCCCCATTTGT
>CAZNSV010000041.1:0-11265 GCA_964575775.1 uncultured Desulfovibrionaceae bacterium | reverse complement strand
ATTTGTTGGTCTGGGCCAGAGCGGATTGCGGGGCTGGTGTACCGAGCAGGGCCAGGCAGAGCAGGACGGCGAAGCACATAAGCGAGCGGTTGCGCGAACCGCGGGTGACGCAAGACAAGGTCATGGACGATACCTCCGGCAAGAACGCTCCCGGTTCAGGAGAATATCTTGCGCAGCTGCTCCTGAAGCAGGGGCAGGTAGCTGGAATAGAAATACAGACAGGCGGCGGTGCCGAACGCAGTACAGACAGCCTCGAAAACGGAATTGATCCAGGGCAGGCGGAAGATGCTCAGGAACAGACACAAGACCATGACCCCGAGAAAGGATACAGCCATGGCCAGCAGGGCGAAAAGCACCGTGAAACCCCAGTAGAGCAGGCGTCCCTGGGCCGCGGGATCGGGATCGTTGCGGAACAGAATCTTGGCGATTTCTTCGGCCATGGGGCCGTCCACCAGGCTGAAGGCCTGGAAGAACCAGAGAGCGCCCCCCAGGGTGGCCAGGTAGAGCAGGAAAGCGATGGCCATGCGGCGGTAGCTCAGCCCCTTCTTGACGTAGACCCGCCTGGGGAAGTCCTTGATGAATCCGTCCACCCGACTGCGCAGGGTCTGCACCTCGCCCAGCACCGGAGCCAGCGGTCCGGCGGCGTTGCCCCCAGAGTTCCCGTTCTCCCGGGCGTGCTCCCTGATGGTGGTGCAAGTATGCCGGATCAAGGTGAACTGGTATTCGTGCATGGCGTCCCCATCCGTCTGTTCGCCGACCTGGAAAGGTCGGTCCGTGCCCCCCGCGGTCAGGTGGTGCCGTGACGGTGGGCCCCCACCTGCGGCAGGACCCGGGCACTCCTTTCCACTCGACGCTCCTTCATAATCACAAACCCTGCGCAACTCAAGTGCCGTGAAGACTTGTGGCGGGGTCTGACGCGGCAACCGGTCGAAATCGCCTGCGGCTTGACGTTGCTTCCGCCCCGCTGATAGCGTGCCGGGCATGACCAGACCCTTGCGTATCGAATTCCCGGGCGCGTGGTACCATGTTCGGCAGCAGGGGCGCACGGGGCCCCTCTTTCCGGGCGTGGGCGACTACCGCTTTTTTCTGGGCCTGCTGCGCGAGGCCATCTCGCGGGGGCAGCTGCGGCTGGTGGCCTACTGTCTGCTCCCTCGGGAATACCACCTGGTGCTGCAGACCGGTCGGTTGTCGTTGTCGCGCTGCATGCGTCAGCTCAACGGTGCCCATGCCCTGCGGCGCCAACAGAAGGACGGCACCAGCGGCGCGGTGTTTCAGGGGCGCTACAAGGCCGCGTTGCTGAACCCGCGCACCCATCTGGTGCAGGTCACGCGGCACGTGCACCGCCTGCCCCTGGAACTGGGACTGCGCGGAGGGCTGCTCTACTCCTGGAGCAGTTGTCGGGCCTGTCTCGACCCGAACCAGGCCCCGGACTGGCTGGACGTGAAGGTGGTGACGGGGCGCTTCCCCGGCACCGGAGCGGACCAGCTCCTGGCCTGCAGGCGCTTCATGCGGGAGCAGGATTCGCCGGAGTTCAAAGCCCTGTACGCCGGGGGGCGCATGCCTCGGTTCCTGGGGGATGCGAGCTTCGCGGCCGGATGCCGCAAGCGGGCCGCCAGGGCGGCGAGAGAGCGGGAGCGGGAGAGCCCCGGACCTGCACCCGCCCGCCTGGCCCAGGCCGTGGGCGCCGTGTTCGACGTGCCCGCGGATGAACTTCTGGACTCCCGCAAGGGGCGCAGCAATCCGGCCCGCAACGTCTATATCTATCTCTTGCGCACCGAGCTGGGCCTGTCCATGCTCGATATCGCCGAGCTTCTGGGCTTGCGGGGGCACAGCGGGGTGAGCAGCGCCGTGCGGCGTCTGGAGCAACGGCGGCGCAAGGATGAAACCCTGCGCCGGCAGCTGGGGGCCGTGCTGGCCCGGCTGGCCGCCAGGGAGTCGCCACAAGGGGGCGAGTCGGGTGAAGCCTTTTGACAAAGCCCGACCGATGCGCCATATACAAAGGAATGGGCTGCGAGGCGGAGCCGTTGCTGCCTGCCCAGACAGGCAATGAACCGAGACCGGCCGCCGGGCCGAGAGGGGGAGGTCGATGGAGAGCAGCATGAGCAGGCAGAGCGACGAGTTGTTGCAGCTCGTCACCTTTCGCCTCAGCAGTGAGGAGTTCGGGGTGGACATCCTCAAGGTGCAGGAGATCATCCGCACCATGGAGATCACCAAGGTCCCCAGGGCGCCCCATTTTGTGGAAGGCGTGATCAACCTGCGCGGCCGGGTCATCCCCATCATCGACCTGCGCCGCCGTTTCGGCAAGGGCTCCAAGCCCCACGACCAGAATACCCGCATCATCGTCTTCGAAATCCGCAACATGATCGTGGGCTTCGTGGTGGATTCGGTGTCCGAGGTCCTGCGCATCAAGACCGACACCGTGGAGCAGGCCCCGCCCGTGGTGGCCGGGGTGGAGTCCGAATACATCAAGGGCATCGGCAAGCTGGAGAACCGGCTGCTGATCCTCCTGGACCTGAACAAGATCATCAGCGCGGACGAGGAAGAGCAGCTCCAGATGTTATAGAGCCTGTTGCCGGTGAAGATGGCTGGACGCTCTTGCGCAGCTTCCTGGAACAACTGAAGATAGTTTCAGGAAGGAACCTTGGTTCGAGGCGAGTAAGCGCTACGACAGGGACTGCCCCGCATTGGGGGTGGTCCCTGTGTTTTTTGCACCGTGAGTGTGATGTTGGCCGGGAGGCCCTGTGCCCCGCGACGTTTTACTAGGGAGAAGGGGCGCCCCCAGCGGCCAGAATGCCATGCGCCCAGACACCGGCCCGGGCATGGAGCAGGGCAGCCTGGGGCTGGCTGAGCTGCAGGTGCGCCAGCAGCCGTTCAGCCCGCTGCCATTGCGCGTTCTCCATGGCCTCGGCCAGGAGCAGCCAGATCCGGGCCGGGGTCTTGCTCCCCAGCAGGGCCTCCTTGATCAGGGGGTTCACGGGCATTTTGTCGAGGATGTCTTCCATGTACTGCCCGAGCAGGGCGTCCAGCCGCGACAGCAGCCCAAGCATGAACATGCGGTCCGGCGGCAGGGGGGCGATGCTGCCGGCCGCCGCGGCCAGTTCGAAGAAACGCCCCCGCTGGATGCTCTGCAGGCTCAGTTCCGCCACCTTTGGGGCGGGGTTGAGGTCGGAGAGGATGACCACCATCAGCCATTGCCTAGTGCTGCGCGAGCCCAGGATGGTGAGGGCCTGGTGGATGGTGTCGATGCTGCGGCGCAGGCCGAAGGCCGGGGAGTTGAGGTAGTTGAGCAGGCGATAGGTGAGGGAGACGTCGGTGGAGATGATCTTGGACAGCTCGCTGATCTCGTAGTCGTCCTGGGAGAGGGTCTGCAGCAGCTGCAGGCGGTTGATGGCGGACGAGGAAATCTTGCGTCCGGGCACGATCTCGGGCTTGGAGAAGTAGTAGCCCTGGAACAGGTCGTAGCCCAGGCCCAGGAGGAAGTCGAAGCTGTCCTTGTCCTCCACCTTTTCGGCCAGGAGCTTGGCGTGCCCCTTCTTGAGTTTGGTGGTGACGGTGACCAGGTGCTCGCGGGATTGTCCGAGGACCTCGACCTTGACGATGTCGGCCAGGCGCAGGAAGGGTTCGAAGCCCTCCTGCCCCACAAAGTCGTCCAGGGCCAGCATGTACCCGGCGTGCTTGGCGCGTTTCAGGGCCTCCACCACCTCGGGTTCGGGCTGCACGGTTTCCAGGATTTCCACCACGCAGGGGCCGCTGGGCAGCGCGTAGAGCGCTTCCTTGAGCAGCAGGTTGCGGGGGAAGTTGATGAGCAGCTTTTTGTCCGGTGGCAGTCCCGCGGCGGCAAGCACGAATCCGTCGGCAATGACCTTGGCCGTGGCTTCGTCCGGGTCCAGGATCAAGGCGGTGGCAGCCTGTCCGCTGTGACGGAACAGCAATTCATAGCCCCAGATGCGTTGCTTGCGGTCGAAAATGGGCTGCCGCGCCACGAAGATGGGCTCGTAGGCGCCTTCCGGCAGTTGCTCATGGTCGGGCATGAAAGGGCTCCTTGCACCAATAAAGCTGCTCCCCGTTACTGAATGATACGCTTTTTGAACCGGAAAAGTAAATGATTTTCGGTTCAGGCACGCACTCCGCCCTTGGCGTGCGTGCAGAGCGGCGCAGGAGGCGGGAATGGCCCTGCCAGGTGGAAAAGCCGGCATGCTGTATGGCGGACCGGGAAAGGTGCAATGATTATTTGCACTGCAAGCGCATTTCGTATTGCCGGAAGCACGAAGCGGGTGTATAGTGTAGCGCGTTCCGACAAAAGGAGAGTTCCATGGAAGAATACCTGAAAGAGGCGTTGGAGATCGTCAAGGCGCAGGCCAGTGTCCGTACCATGACCGAGGAGGAAATCACTTCCATGGTGCGCAAGCTGGCGGACGGCATTCGCAGCATCAGCGAGGGCGCAGCACCCGTGGAGGACGCGGATGTCACCGTTTCCGATGCGCTGAAGGCCGTCAAGGAAAAGTCCATCGGGTGCCTGGTGTGCGGCAAATCGTTCAAGATCATCACCAAGAAGCACCTCGCCACGCATGGCCACACGCCCGACTCCTACAGGGAGGCCTTCGGCTACAAGAAGGGCATGCCCCTGGTCTGCAAGGGACTGCAGCGGGAGCGGCGCAAGAAGATGAAGGAAATGAAACTGTGGGAGAAGCGCAAGAAAAAGGACGCCTGATGCCGCGTGTGCTTTTTCTGGACGTCGGGAGTAGGGTGTGAGGATGCCAAACAAGCCCGGCCCTGGTGTTGGTCCTGGTCCCGAGGCGCCATGCAGGCCGAGGGTGCTCTGTCTGTGCCAGTCGGCGGCTCCCTACCGGGAGCAGGCCTGCCTGGAGCAGGTGGAACTGGTGACCGTGCCGAACGTGCGATCCATGGTGGAGTACCTCACCGGCAATCCGGTGAATGGTATTTTGTTGGAGGTGCGCGCCCTGCTCCGGGCCTCGGCCCACGAGAAGGGCATCCTGCAGGAGTTTGTGGAGGCTTTTCCCGTGCTGCGCGTGAACGTGGTGCAGCGCAAGGAGGGCCCGGTGCTCAAGGCCCTGGGCTGCCTGGAGGAGTTCCTGGCCAGCAGCTGTGGGGAGTTCCCCGCCCGACTGGTCCGCTCCGACCTGCGGCACAGGCTGCATCTGCCGGTACTGCTGGCCCGCGAGCAGGATCCCGGGCTCCTGGATCCCGAGAAGACCTATACCCTGGACCTTTCCACCCAGGGCATGTTCCTCTTTTCAACCCAGGATTGGAGCAAGGAGCAACGGGTCTGGGTCCAGTGCCGCGGCATGTCCGTTGCAGAAGAGGCCCTTGGGGATGAACTGCGCTGGCCGCCCATCGCGGCGCACATCGAGTGGCATCGCCCCTGGGGGGTGCCCCATGTGCTGGCGGGCATCGGGGTGCGCTTCGAGGACATCGATCCGGACCTGCACGCCCTGCTGTGCAGCCGCTACCTGCTCCGTCAGAGCTTCCCGACCCCGGACGTCGAGGATGTCCGGGCAGCGGTTTCAAGTCTCGAAGGGGAAGGGTAGCTACGCGAATTGCGGGGGCGGGTACTGCGGGAGCAGTGAATCTCCACTCGGCTCTGACGGCGACGCGGCTTTCGCTTCGCTGCGGGGCCTGCCGGTGTCTGCCGCCCTGTGGTGAGGGGAAAGAGGGGGGTGGCTTCAGTCCGCCTGGAGCAGGGTCATGCGCACCGGCTGCACGGTGGCGGGTTCGGCGCTCCGCAAGGAGGAGCTCTGGGACCAGGCAGAGAAGCCGTCCCTGGACAGGGCCTCGAAACCCATGGCCAGCAAGGCCGTGAGCAGAACGAACAGGCCCATTTCGGTCAGACATTTGGCAGCAACCCGTTTCATCAATTCCATCCCCTGATTTTCCAAAGTGTTGTGCGTGCCGCGCTGGCGGCGCGGAGGGAGTCTTTAGCCCAGCCCAAGGGCGCGGTCAAGCTCCATTTTGGCTGCTTTTCAGCCTGCGCCGGTTGGAATATTCCCTGGGGAACTTGCCTTCCGGAGCGCCCCCGGCTATAGCTGCCGCTGCCCGGCCCAGCGCTGGAGCCTGCCGGAGTGTGCCGGAGAGTTTGCATGACCATCGCGCCCCAGCGCGTGGCACCGCTGCGCGTCATCGTCAACGCCATCCCCATGATCAACGTCAGCACGGGGATCGGCCGGTATATCCGCTCCACCTATCAGGAGCTGGAGCGACTCCACGGGGAGCGGCTCCGGGTGGGGTACTTCGACGGGCGCACGGCCCGCCGCGAGATCCCGCCCCTGCGCGAGGACGTGGCCCAGTGGACCCGGAAGGTTGACCTGCTCTGGAAGCTGCCGCCGGTGCTGGGTTTCTGCGTGCGTCTGGCCCTGTTCGCGGCCCGTGAGCGGACCTTCATGCGCCTGGCCCGGGACTACGACCTCTACCACGAGACGGCATTTTTCCCGTTCAAGGCCCCCAAGGGGCTGCCCCTGGTCTTCACCGTCCACGACCTGTCCCTGTTGTTGCATCCCCAGTGGCATCCCAAGGAGCGGGTCTACTTTCACCGCTGCTTTTTCCGGCGGCGGCTGCGCAGCGTGACCTCCTTTCTCAGCGTGTCCGAGTTCACCAAGGGCGAGATGGAGCAGCACCTCCCATTGCAGGGGCGTTGTGTCACCGTGACCCCCCTGGCCCACGAAGCCAAGGTCTTTCGACCGCGCAGCGAGGCGGAGACCTCGGCCTTGCGCGCGCGTCTGGGCTTGCCGGAGCGGTTTTTCCTCTTCGTGGGCAGCGGTGATCCGCGCAAGAACGCGGGCTTGATCCGCCGAGCCCTGCCCCTGTGCCCCCCGGAGACCACCTGCGTGCTGGCGGGCTGGTCGGGCTGGGACGAAGCCCCTGGGGGGCACGCCGGTGGGGGGCGCATCCTCCCCTTGGGGTACGTCACGGACGAGGACCTGGCCGGACTCTACAGCGCGGCCACGGCCCTGGTGTTGCCCAGCGTGTACGAGGGCTTCGGCCTGCCCCTGCTGGAAGCCATGGCCTGTGGCTGTCCGGTGTTGGCGGCGCGGCGAGCCAGCCTGCCGGAGGTGGCTGGGGGGGCGGCCCTGTACCTGGACGACCCCGGCGACGAGACCGAGCTGGCCGCCAAGCTGCAACAGCTGAACAACGACCCGGCCTTGCGGGAGACGCTGCGCCGCAAGGGACTGGAGCGGGCGGCGGGCTTTTCCTGGACCCGCACCGCTCAAGGCACGTTGGAAACCTTTCAGGAGGCTGTGCGTCCGCGCACGTAGCTGTGCGATGTTGCGAGGCTGCGTGCAGTTTCGCCCGGTGCGTTCGTGGTTCCTTGCCTGCGAAGTCTTTAGATTTCGCTGTGTTGATGGGCCGAACCCGGAGGTAAAAAAACGCTCCCCTTACCCGTGGTTCTGTGGCACCATTTCGTAGCATTCTGACCGGGGGAGGGAGCCAACTCACTCATGAGCGAGAGAGCTGTCGATACCATTATGCCCACGCACATCATCAGCGTAAAACCGTCCTGTCCGTTGGCGGAAGCCGCCAACCTCATGGACCGGCACCGCATTTCCTGCCTGCTTGTCACCACCGCCGGACGCCCGGTGGGCATCCTGACCGAACGTGATCTCGCCCGGTTCATGGACACCGAGGGGCCCACCGCCCAGGGGTATCTCGTACAGGACGTCATGAGCACCAATGTGGTGGCCATCTCCGGCAGTGAGGACATCTACGCCAGCTATTCCCTGATGTGCAGTCGGGGCATCCGCCACCTGGCCATTTGCGACGACGAAGGCAAGGCCGTGGGTGTCTTGACCTATACGGACCTCATGCGCCGCCTGGGGGCCGAGCTGCTGTCCGAGATCCGCACGGTGGAGCAGGTCATGACCCGCAAGGTCCTGACCATGGAGCCCCAGGCCCCGTTGCGCCAGGCCCTGCATTCCATGACCACGCGCAAGGTCAGCTGCGTGCTGGTGGTGGAGGATGGGCGTCCGGTGGGCATCGTCACCGAGCGCGACGTGACCCGGATCATGGCGCGGGGCGGGTCTGGAGATCGCTGCGTGGGCGAGATCATGTCCGCCCCCGTCCAGACCGTGGCGCGGCAGCGCTATGCCTTCGAGGCCGTGGCCCTGATGGAGGACATGGGGCTCAGGCGTTTGGCCGTGGTGGACGACCAGGGGCAGCTCATCGGCCTGATCACCCAGAGCGACATGGTGGCCTCGCTCATCCAGCGCTACGCCAACCTGGAGTACAAGGTCCGCAAGCGCACGCGCCAGCTCATGCGCAAGAACGAGGAGCTGGAGTACTCCAACCAGCAGCTGCGGCACCTGGACGAGATGAAGTCCGCCTTTCTGTCCTCGGTGTCCCATGGGCTGCGCACGCCCCTGACATCGCTGCTGGGCTTCGCCAAGCTCACCGACCGCATTTTCAACAAGAATTTCACACCCATGGCCCAGGGTGACGAGAAGCTGGAGAACCTGGCCCAGCGGGTCACCGGCAACCTGGGCGTCCTGATCCAGGAAGGCGAGCGCATGACGCGCCTGATCAACGACTTTCTGGACCTGACCAAGATCGAGGCCGGGCGTGTGGAGTGGCGCGACCGGAGCATCGATGTGGCCGATTTCGTGCTGCATGCCTTCAATGCCGTGAAAGGGGAGTTCGACAAGAAGGAGAGCGTGGAGTTCCGCGTCCTGCTTGCGGACAACCTGCCCAAGGTCTTTGTGGATACGGACCGCATGCTCCAGGTCATGATCAACCTCCTGAACAACGCCGCCAAGTTCACCGAGAGCGGCAGCGTGCTGCTGGAGGCCCTGAACGTGGACGACGAGTTCGTGGAGATCCGCGTCAACGACACCGGTCCCGGCATCGCCAAGGAAGACCTGGTGCGCATCTTCGACAAGTTCTACCAGCTCGAGAAGCGCAACCAGGGCGGCAACGTGGAAGGCACGGGCCTGGGCCTGGCCATCTGCAAGGAGATCGTGGAACACTACAAGGGGCGCATCTGGGTGGAATCGCGCCTGGGACACGGCAGCGTGTTCAAGTTCCGCCTCCCGGCCCTGCGCACCCACACCGACCTGGCGGAAGAGGTGGCCCGGGTGGTGGTGCCGGACGTGGCGCCCTCGGACCCCCTGGTCCTGGCCGTGGACGACAATCCGGGCATCCGTGAGTACCTCTACCAGCTGCTCAGCGACGAGGGCTTTCGCATCGTCACGGTGGCAGACGGGGAGCAGGCCATACAGAAGGCCCGGGAGCTGCTGCCCCAGTGCATCATCATGGACCTGATGATGCCGCGCCTGGACGGCAGCGAGGCCATCCGTCGCCTGCGCGAGGATCCCCTGACCTGCGACATCCCCGTGGCCGTGCTCTCGGCCTTTCCCAGCCGCGAGAACCCGGGCGCGGACGTCACCCTGCCCAAGCCCGTGGACGAGGGGCTGCTCATCCAGACCGTGCGCGGCCTGATTCGGGGCGGACGCATTCAGGGGCGAAAATGCATCCTGGTGCCCAATCCCAAGCAGCACGGCAACATGCTCATGATTTCCTCGGGCAAGCTGCGCTATGTGCGTCCCTCGGATCTGCAGGGCCACCTCTCCAGCAAGTTCTCCGGCACCGTGTTCCTGGCCGGGCCGGAAGGTGACACCAAGGCCCTGGAAAAGCTGGCTGAAATCGACGACGTGCTGCTGGTGATCCTGCCCGAGGAGTGTTGACGCCCCTTCAGCCCCTGGCACTCGCTCAGAGGTCGTAGAGCGTCTCGTCCCGGCGAGGGGCCTCGCGACGCACCCGCACCCCGGTCACGGGGTTCACGTCCACGTTGTCGAACACCGGCCCCAGCTCCTCTTCGATCCGCTCCGGATCCTCCCCGCTTTCCAGGCGGCGCATGGCCTCCTCCACCGCCACGGGCAGGGGCACGCCCATCTCCCGATACACGGCCGTCATGGCCTGGGCCATGAGCTGCGGGTTCTCCTCGCTGCCGGGGGGCACATGGCGTTGGACCAGCTCGTAAATCCGGTCCAGCCTGGTCTCGTCGAAATCGGGCAGCCCGCCTGTGATAGGCTCGGGCAGACCGCGCGGCCGCGAGAACACCGAAGCCTGGCGCTCCAACTCGGGCCGGGCGCAGACCGGGCAGGCGGGGCGCGCCTCGGTGTTCACGCGCAGGGAGAAGAAGCTGTAGATGGTATGGCAGGCGGGGCAATAGAATTCGTAGATGGGCATGGGGCCCTCCTCGGATGCGAGCCGTCGGCCGGGGCTTGGAGCAGTATCCAGAAACAATTGTCAATTGATTCAGGAGAGGTCTTGTTTCAAAGGGACATCACAAGACGCCATGCTCCGTCACCAGCCCCCGGATGTTCAGTTCGATGCTCGGGGTACCCCGGTAGGTGTCCACCCGGGGCGTGAAGGCCACGCGCACCCGCTTGCCCGCCAGGTCCTGGCCCAGGCTCTCGGCCTGCCGCCAGGCCTTGGCGCGGAGCACCACGTTGGACAGCGGGTCGCGCAGGTCCAGGCTTACGTGCTTTTCGGCGAAGACCTTCTGCCGCAGCACCAGCACCGCCGGGGAAATGAACACCGGTTCCGGGTTGCCCATGCCGAAGGGTTGCAGCAGTTCCAGCTCCTTGAGCAGGGTGAAGTCGATACGGCCGAAGTCCAGCTCGGCGTCCACCAGCTGGGTGGCGTGCAGGGGCTCCGGCCCCAGCTGCTGGGCCACGGCCTGGTGGAAGCGCTCCCGCAGGTCTTCCAGGCGTGTTTCGTCCAGGCGCAGCCCCGCGGCCTGGCGGTGCCCCCCAAAGCCCGCGAGCAGGTCGGCGCACTGCTGTAGAGCCTGGAACAGGTCGCACTCCTGGATGGAGCGGCCCGAGCCCTTGAGCTGCCCGGGCACTGTGTCGTCGCGGCAGAGCAGCAGGGTGGGCTTGTAGGCCGCTTCCACCACCCGCGAGGCCACGATGCCGATGACGCCCTGGTGCCAGTCCGCCCCCGCCAGGACCAGGCCCAGGCGGTGGGATTGGGCCTGGGCCTGCTCCAGGGCCTCGCCCAGGATGCGCTCCTCTTCGGCCCGGCGCTCGGTGTTGTGGCGGTCCAGCTCTTGGGCCAGGGGCAGGGCCGCGTCGCGATCCGGGCAGAGCAGCAGCTCCAGGGCCTTGGCCGCGTCGTCCAGGCGACCGGCGGCATTGATGCGCGGGGCCAGGCTGAAGACCACCTGTCCGGCACCCAGGGCGGCCTGGGGGTGGAAGCCGCTGACCTCCTTGAGGGCGGCCAGGCCCGGGCGCTTGGCCTCGGCCAGGAGCA
>CAZNSV010000040.1:0-13222 GCA_964575775.1 uncultured Desulfovibrionaceae bacterium | reverse complement strand
AGCTCAACGAGGTGCGGGCCTATCCGCAGAACGTGGACCGCCCCATCATCAGCGCCACGGGCGCCGCCACCTCGCCCATCATCTGGATGGTGCTCAAGGCCCTGCCGGACAATCCCAACTCCATCCACACCTTTCGCAGCTATTTCGAGGACGAGATCCGCCAGAGCCTGGAGCGCGTGCCAGGGGTGGCCGACCTCTTCGTGTTCGGCGGCACCAAGCGCGAGATGCACGTGGTGGTGGACGAGAGCCGCCTGGCCGCCCACAAGCTCACCGTGGACGACGTCATCCGCACCCTGGGCAGCGAGAACGTGAACGTCTCGGCCGGGACCATGGACATGGGGCGGCGTCAGTACCGCATCCGCACCGTGGGCGAGTTCCAGAACCCGCGCGAGATCGCGGCCACGGTCATCACCAGCACGGGCGAGCAGCGGGTCAAGATCGGCGACGTGGCCAACGTGGACTACGGCTACGAGAAGCACACCGTGGCCATGCTGCACAGCGGCGAACCCGGCATCGTCTGCGGCATCAAGCCCGAGCCCGGGGTCAACGTCCTGGAGCTTACCGACGCCATGGAGCGGGTGGTGCAAGGGCTCAACGAGGGACAGCTCAAGGCGCAGGGACTGTACTTCGACTGGACCTACGACCAGCGCTCCTACATCAACGGCGCCATCGACCTGGTGAAGCAGAACATCATGATCGGCGGCGTGCTGGCGGTCATCGTGCTGCTGACCTTCCTGCGCAGCTTCTCCTCCACCTTCATCGTGGGCGCGGCCATTCCCATCAGCATCATCGGCACCTTCATCTTCATGAACGCCCTGGGCCGCAACCTCAACGTGGTCAGCCTGGCGGGCATCTCCTTTGCCGTGGGCATGCTGGTGGACAACGCCATTGTGGTCTTGGAGAACATCGACCGCCACCGGGGCCTGGGCAAAAAGCCCTTCCAGGCCGCCTACGAAGGCACCAAGGAAGTCTGGGGCGCCATCATCGCCTCCTCGGCCACCACCGTGGCCGTGTTCCTGCCCGTGGTCTTCATGCAGGAAGAGGCCGGGCAGCTCTTCAAAGACATCGCCATCGCCGTCACCTGCGCCATCATCCTCAGCCTGTTCATCTCCATCACCGTGATCCCCATGCTGGCCCGGCAGTTCTACGGCATGTCCCGGCGCAAGAAGGTCCGTAACGGCCCCCCAAAAGGACTGGGGCACCTGCTCAACTCCGGCATCATGGCCCTGGTCAACCTGGCCACGGCCAACTGGTTCACCCGCTCCGCCACCATCCTCAGCCTCACGACCCTGGCGGTGATCACCACCTGGAGCATGTTCCCCAAGATGGAGTATCTGCCCGAAGGCAACCGCAACCTGATCCTCAACATCCTCATCCCGCCCCCTGGCTTGTCCTACGAGGAGCGGCTGGACATCGGGCAGTACATTTACGAGACCCTGGAGCCGCGCTTCGGCCACGCCGAATACGAAGGGCTGCCCGGCATCGAGAACCTCTTCTACGTGGGCGCGGACCGCATCATGCTCTTCGGCATCATCACCACCCAGGAGCAGCGCGCCGGGGAGCTCATCCCCACCCTCACCGGGCTCATCAACTCCATCCCGGGCATGTTCGGCATCAGCATGCAGGCCGGGATCTTCCAGACCCGCATCGGCGGGGGGCGCACCATCGAAGTGGACCTCTCCGGCGAGAACATGGAGCAGCTCGTGGCTGGGGCGGGCGCCCTGTTCGGCGCCCTGCGCGAGGCCCTGCCCGGCGCCCAGATCCGCCCCGTTCCGTCCCTGGAGCTGCTCTTTCCCGAGATCAAACTCCTGCCCGACCGTGATCGGCTCAAGGCCGCGGGCCTGACCAGCGAATCCCTTGGCGTGGCCCTGGACGTGCTCATGGACGGCCGCAAGATCGGCGAGTTCAAGCGCGAGGGCAGCAAGACCATCGACCTGATCCTCAAGGCCTCGGACAGCTCCATCGACACCCCGGAAAAGCTCTACAGCTCCCTGCTGGTCACCCCTGGGGGGCGCTTCCTCCCCGTATCCTCCCTGGCCGAACTGCAACGCACCACGGGCATCACCCAGATCCGCCATCTCGAGCGCCGGCGCACCATCACCCTGCAGGTGACGCCCCCGGCCAACGTGCCCCTGCAGGCCGCCATGGAAATCGTCTCCAACGACCTGGTGCCCAAACTGCAGCAAGGCCCGCTCAAGGAGCTCGGCTTCCGCATGAGCGGCGCCGCGGACAAGCTCAGCCAGACCGCCGAGGCCCTGCAGTGGAACTTCGTGCTGGCCGTGCTCATCACCTACCTGCTCATGAGCGCGCTGTTCGGCAACTTCATCTACCCTCTGGTGATTCTCTTCACCGTGCCCCTGGCCGCGGCCGGAGGCTTCCTGGGGCTGAAGCTGGAAAACCTGTTCGTGGCCGCGCAGCCCATGGATATCCTGACCATGCTGGGCTTCGTGATCCTCATCGGGGTGGTGGTGAACAACGCCATCCTCATCGTGCACCAGTCCCTGAACAACATCCGCTTTCAGGGCATGGGGCACCTGGAAGCGGTGCGCGATTCCGTGCGCACGCGACTGCGCCCTATCTTCATGAGCGCCACCACCTCGGTGTTCGGCATGCTGCCCCTGGCCATTGCGCCGGGTCCGGGCTCCGAACTCTACCGGGGGCTGGGCAGCGTGGTCCTGGGCGGTTTGGCCCTGTCCACGGTGTTCACCGTGTTCGTGATCCCCTCGCTGCTGCTGTTCTTCATCGGTATGGAAAAACCGGGCAGCCGGGCCGACGACGAAACAGCCGAGCCCGCCCCCCAGGCCTGATCCCGCCTCTTGGCTGTCCGCCCTGCCTGCGGTAGGGCGGACAGCACGCCGTAAAGCAACACATACAGCACACTACCAATTCCTTCCGCCATGCGCGGACTTAATGCGCTATTTGCTTGTACAACTCGAATGTGCTTTCGCAATTTCGTTATTGTTAAGCTATGAATTTGCAGCCAGCGCATTCGACCAGCCACAGCGCATTATTATTTGCATTGTCAGATTTATCCGACACTTCCCTGTTGCAAAAAAATCTGTTATACTGCAACAGTCGCTATACAGAGAAGCGTGTTTCTCATTGCAAGGGGGCAATCCATGAACACCGGCTGTATTGTCCGGAAGGCAGAAATACAGATACTGCCCAAGTCCGTTGCGACCAAGCGGTACGCTGCAGTACCACTGCTGCCTGCAGCTGGCGCACCGTGCCCATGAACGCGCCGGCTCCGCCCACAACCAGGCAGCGCAAGCGGCTGGGCGACATCCTGGTGGAAGCCGGGGTCATCACCGAGCAGCAGTTGCAGGAGGCCTTGGCCGAGCAGGCCCAGTCGCAGTTGAAGCTGGGCGAGCTACTGATCCAGCAGGGTGTGGCCACCGAGCGCCAGATCGTGGATATCCTGTCGCGGCACCTCAGGGTGCGGCGGCTGAACATCGCCAAGTTCACGCCCCGCAGCGACGTGCACAAGCTCCTGCCCATCGAGGAGGCCAAGCGCCTGGGCGCGGCGCCGCTCTTGCGCAAGGGCTCGCTGCTGCTGGTGGCCTGCACCGATCCCTCCAACATCGCCCTGACGGACGAGCTGCAGCACGCCACGCGGATGGAGATCGAGCCCGTGATCTGCACCCGCCAGGAATTCAGGGAGGTGTTCCGGGCGGTCTACGATCAGGACTTCCAGGTGGAGGACAGCAAGCTCATCGATCTGGACTCCATCGAGCCCCCCACCGAGGCGGAGACCGAGCAGGAGCGCGACGAGACCATCAACATCGGCTCCCTGCAGAGCATGGCCGAGGAGGCGCCGGTCATCAAGCTGCTCAACTCGGTGCTCTTCAAGGCCCTCAATGCCGGGGCCAGCGACGTGCACCTGCGGGCCATCCGCAACAACGTCTCGGTGCAGATGCGCATCGACGGCAAGCTCAAGCTCTTCGAGTCCTTTCCCAAGCAGTATTTCTTCCCCCTGGTCTCCCGGATCAAGCTCCTGAGCAACCTGGACATCTCCGTGACCCGCACGCCCCAGGACGGCCGGTTCGCCTATCGCGTGCAGAACAAGGAGATCGGGGTGCGCACCTCCACCATCCACACCATCTACGGCGAGAAGGTGGTGCTGCGGCTGCACGTGCAAAAGGCCAGGCATTTCACACTCGAGGACCTGGGGCTCGGGGAGCGCGAGCGCATCCTCATCAGCCAGGCCGTGCGCCGCCCCTTCGGCATGATCCTCACCACCGGCCCCACGGGCAGCGGAAAGACCACGCTGCTCTACACCCTGCTGCACATGGTCAACGACCCCTCCATCAACATCGTGACCCTGGAGGACCCGGTGGAGTCGCGGGTGGACTACCTGACCCAGATCCAGCTCAACCCCAAGGTGGGCATGAACTTTGCCAGCGGGCTGCGCTCCATCCTGCGCCAGGACCCGGACGTGATCATGGTGGGTGAGATCCGGGACCACGAGACCGCGTCCATCGCCATCGAGTCCGCCATGACCGGCCACAAGGTGCTCTCCACCCTGCACACCAACGACGCGCCCGGTGCCGTGAGCCGCTTTCTGGAAATGGGGCTCGAGCCCTTCCTCATCGCCAGCACCATGATCGTGGTGGTGGCGCAGCGCTTGCTGCGCAAGATCTGCCCCTTCTGTATCGAACCCTATCAGGCCAAGGCCAAGGACCTGCGGGCCATGGCCCTGGAGCCCGCGCCCAACATGGTCATGCACTTCTTCAAGGGCAAGGGCTGCAGCAACTGCGGTCAGAGCGGCTACAAGGGGCGGGTGGGCGTCTTCGAAGTGCTCAACGTGGACGAAACCGTGCAGAATCTCATCATCAAACGGGCCTCCACCAAGGAGATCCGCGACGCGGCCGTGGCGGGGGGCAGTCTGCGCACCCTCAAGACCGACGCCTCCAACAAGGTCTTCCAGGGACTGACCACGTTCGAGGAATACCTCACCGTGGCGGTCTGACGAGCAACGCCTGGTCGGGCGGCTCCCTGCGGCGCCCCCACCAGCAGACGGAGTGAACATGACGCTGACCAGCAACAAGGGAGGGACGCAGCTCCTTCAGGAAGTCGAGCCCATATTCGTGGCCCGGCAGCCCATTTTCGACCGCCAGGGCGCCATCTGGGGCTACGAGCTGTTCTTCCGGGCCGGCAAGGATTCATCCGGAGCCGAGATGCCGGATCCGGACCAGGCCACGGCCTCGGTGCTGGTGGACGGCTTCCCCTTGGCCTCGGCCGGAGTGGAGCCCCAGCAGCGTCTGGCCATCAACCTGACCCGAGGCATGGTGCTGCGCGGCATGTACGCAGCCCTGCCCGCGCAGCGCTGCGTGGCCGACCTGCCCCCTCAGTTCAACGACCCGGCCTATCTGCAGGCCTGCCAGACCCTCAAGGAATCCGGCTTCCTGCTGGCCGCCGAGGTCCCGGCCAAGAGCGAACTGGTCCAGCTGGCGGACATCATCCGCGTGGACAGCCTGCGTTTCGAGCCCGCCGGGCTGGTCAGCGTGGCCAATCAGCTGCGCAAGCTCCCCTGCCTGAAGCTGGCCCAGCGCGTGGAGACCGAGGAGAGCTACCAGCGGTTGCTGGCCTTGGGCTTCGATCTCTTCCAGGGCTACCACTTCAGCCGCCCCCAGATCATTCCGGGCAGCACCCCCAGCCTGAGCAAGGTGGCCAAGCTGCGCATCCTGCGCGAGCTCTCGGACGACGACTTCAGCATGCACGACATCACCGCCATGATCTCCGCGGACGTGGGCCTCAGCTTCCGCCTCATCCGCTTCATCAACTCCCCCTACTTCGGGTTCGACAAGCGCATCACCTCGGTGGGGCACGCCGCCTCCCTGCTGGGGCAAAAGCCCCTGCGCCAGTGGCTCATGGCCGTGACCCTGGCCGACATCTGCGACGGCCACCACGCCAGGGAAATCTACTTCTTCTGCATCAAGCGGGCGCGGTTCTTCGAACTCTTGGGCTCACAGCACCCCACCCTCAAGACCCGCACCGAGAGCCTGTTCCTCCTGGGGCTCTTTTCCAAGCTGGACATGCTGCTGGGGCAAAGCATGGCGGAACTCATGCCCCTGCTCAACCTGGAAGAAGACATCACCCAGGCCCTGTGCGGGGGGCAGAACCTCCTCTACGGCTTTCTCTGCCTGGCGGACGGCCTGGAGAAGGCCCAATGGGGCGAACTGGCGCCCCTGATCCAGCAGCTGGGGCTGTCCGTGGCCGACGTGGCCCGCAGTCACAACATGGCCATCCTCTGGGCAGCGGAAATCATGGAGGAGGCCAAGGAAAGCCTGGGGCAGGCGCGGTGAGCCAGGAACACCGCCACACGGCCCCGGGCGGAACTGCCACGAGGCCTGAACGCGACTCCGTGCCGCCAGACCGTCGGGAGGCCCATGCTCGAACTCGGTAGGACCCTCTTTCTGGAAGAATGGCTGGCCTCGGTGCTGGTGCTGCTGGCCGTGTTCTTTTCCGGCTATGCGGCCTGGTACCTGACCAAGGGGCGCACCGCCAAGGCCAAACGCAGCGCCGCTGCGGTCCAGGCCACGGCCCGCCCCCCCCGTGCGACAGAAGCCCCAGTGCACGCGGGCGAGGTCCTGGACGCGCAGCGCAACGAAGACCTGGAGCGGCTGGAGGCCGGGCTGGAGGACATCCTGGCCGGCAGCGCGGAGTTCGCCCCTCCGGAGGCCTGTCCGGACCCGGAGCCAGAGATCCTGGCCCAGGTGGAGCAGGGGCTCAAGGGGCTCGACGCCTTCGGCCTCACCTTCCAGAAGATGCAGGCCTTCAACGACCCCAACGCCAGCCTGCAGAAGATTTCCCAGGCCATCACCGCGGACCTGGTGTTCTCCTCCACAGTGCTCAAGACCGCCAACTCGCCCTATTTCGGCATGCAGGGGCAGATCTCCTCCCTGCACCACGCCTGCCTCGTGCTGGGGCTCAACAACCTCAAGACCCTCTACTTCCGCGACCACTTCAAGATGCTGGCCCGGGAGACCGGGCGCATGGTCCAGGTGCGCAGCGCGGTCTGGCGTCACTCCATCGTCACCGCCATCCTGGCCTCGCACCTGGCCAAGGCCTTCCGGATCGTGCCGCAGGAAACCGCCTTCACCCTCGGGCTGCTGCACGATCTGGGCAAGCTGGTGCTCACGGACATGGTGGAGCAGCGCGAGGCCCAGGGCGAGGACTTGCTCGACTTCTCCACCGCCTGGAGCGTGGAGGAGGAGTACCGGCGCCTGGGCGTGGATCATGCCTGGATCGGTCGCCGGGCCGCCACCCTCTGGCAGCTCCCGGCCGAGACCGCCATGGTCATCGGCGCGCACCACAGCCTGCGGCTGGACCCCGCGCCCCCGCCTTCGGACGCGGCCAAGGCCCAGCTCCTGACCCTGGCCGTGGCCAATCAGCTGTCCCGGGTCTGTCTGGAGCAGGCAGCGAGCGCGCCCCTGCCCCTGGAACTGGCCAAGACCCTGAACAACGGCCCGGCCCTGCGCGCGGCTCTGCGGGACCCGCGTCTGCTGGAAGAGCTGGAAATCGCCCGCAACGGGCTCAGGGGCTGAGGAATGCCCAGAGCGTCTTGCCATGGAAAATGGCTGGTGCTCTTGTGCATTATCCTGAAACAATTGGCCATTGCTTCAGGGAACTGCATATGAGCATCTGAAGTTTTTCAAAGTTGACCTGCTCTAAAAGCCGCTCTCCTGCGGCACCCCGAAGAACAGGCCGGACTCGTGCACGTGCCCAGCCCGGACCAGGGTCACGCGGCAGCAGACCTCCCCCGCTGTCGGCGCCAGGAGCTGCACGGTGCCGAAGTTCTTCTGGGCCCCCAGTCGGGCAATGGCGAGCCCCAACCCGGTGCCGAAGCTCTTGGTGGAGTGGAAGGGCTGGAACAGGGGCTCGGTGTCCTTGCCTGGCGGCAGGGTCCCGGGGTTGCAGACCTCCAGAGTCACGAAGTGCCCCTGCTCTCCTGGGGCGTTGCGCCGGCTCTCAGGAGGCGGGGTGCGCACGAGCACGGACTTGGCCGCGGCCTCGGGCTGGGCCTCCTGGGCATTGAGCAGCAGCTGCCGCAACAGCGAGCCCAGCATGGTGGGGTCGGCCTGCACCAGGTCCTCGTCCGGATCCAGCCGCAGCTCCAGCTCCAGCCCCTGGGCCAGGCCCTGGTCCGTCAGGCGCTGCCGGGCGTGCTCCACGGCTTCGGCCAGGGACACGGTCTGGAACACGGGTTCGTTGCGCAGCACGGTGATGTACGACACCAGGTCGGCCAGCATGCGCTCCAGCCGCCCGGCCTCTTCCAGCACGGCCTCCAGCGAGGGCTGCAGCGCGCTGTCCCCGGCCGTGCGCAGCAACCGCGCCGTCATGCCGCCGATGACCGTGAGGGGGTTGCGCAGCTGGTGCGCGAGGCCCATCATCACGTCGTTGCTGCAGTGGCTCTGGGCCGCGATGAAGGCGTCGGTCTCCACCAGCAGGCAGAGGTCGAAGAGCTTGTCGGCCAGCAGATGCGCCTGCTCCCGCTCGGCCTGGGGCACCACCTCGCGGATGACCCTTTGGCTGAAGTCGCGCACCAGGGAGTAGGCCAGGGTGATGAAGCGGTGGTCCACCCCGTGGGCCACGTGCCGCAGTCCGCTGTGCCAGAGGGCGGCCAAGAGCTCATCATCGCAGGGGCGCTCCCAGAGCATGACGTACCAGGCCCGCCAGTTGGCCTGCAGCCGTTCGGGTGAGGTCTGGTGCTCGAGGATGATCTTGGTCTGGGCCATGTCGCCCATGACGGCGTAGAGTTGCCTGGCCATGTCCTCGGCCGCTCCGGCCAGGTCCCGGGCGTAGGGCGCCAGGGGGGCCAGACGCTGGGCGGACAGCCCCAGCTGCTTGCGGAAGAAACGCAGCCGTTCGTGCGGGATGTGCAGCTGTTCCATTGCGACCTGTCCTTGGGTTGCGCCTTGTGTTGCGAGGAATCGTGCGGCCAGGCCGCACACCATTGTCTGGCCCAAGCCAGGGGGCAGGTCAAGGGGAGGAGCGCCGAAACCGCACTCTAGGCCTGGTCGGACCGCTTATCCTCGCCGCCCTCCGGAGGCGGGCCCAACCCCCGGGCGGCCCGGCTGTCCAGAATCAGCATGCGCATGACCACCCGCACCAGGTCCCCGGCCATGGTGAAGAGGCAGGCTCCCGCCAGGGCGCCCAGGGCCCCGGTGTAAGGGGCCGTTGCCCAGTGTCCGGAGACCAGGGCGGCCAGCAGGCCCAGGAACCCGCCCGCGGCCGAGCCCAGGGTCAGGCTGCCCACCAGCTCCGCCCCCTGAGCGTGCTGCCTCGGCTTCTCATCTTCGGCTGTCGGACGCT
Organism: uncultured Desulfovibrionaceae bacterium; assembly: GCA_964575775.1. Lineage (GTDB taxonomy): Bacteria > Desulfobacterota > Desulfovibrionia > Desulfovibrionales > Desulfovibrionaceae > CAZFCK01. The sequence continues at coordinate 3,907 of CAZNSV010000040.1, read as the reverse complement.
GGGAGCGCAACTGCTGTTGCAAGTGCCGCAGGCACAGCCCGAGAAAACAGCCCGCCACCCCGCCCGCCACCAAGAGGAGCAGGCCCAGCAGGCTCCAGAGCAGCAGCCCCAGGGAGCTGGCGCCGTAGAGCCCGCGCAGGAGCCCGGCCACGCCCCCGGTGACCCAGGCCCCAACGGCCAACTGGGCCTCCAACCGGGCCAGGGCGCGCTGCTCCTCGAAGGGCGCACCCTTGGTCTTCCCGCTAAAAACCCCTTGCAATTTCATGAAGTACCGGTCAGAGATAAAGAATGCAGAAAGCTACGTTTTCCGGGGTCCAGTGCCCTGCTTCGCGACCGTGCCGCGGCACGCCCCCCCGCTTTGGGGGTGGGTGGAAGGCTGCGTGTTCGCAAGGCGCATGGCCTGCCGCCCCCACTGCGAACAACAAACCCGCTGCACAGCCTTGCTTGCCGTACACCCTCAAACCAGGGGCAGCACAGGCCCCGGCGCTACGGGTACGGCTCGACCGCCCAAGCCCTTCCCCACACCCGGCTTTTGGTGTATCCAAGGGCGCAGTGGGTCAGGGCAGAAGCCGGACCGCAGCACCGATCCAGCCAGGAGGCGTTCATGAAGGTCTTGATTGTTGAGGATGATTTCACCAGCCGCAAACTCATGCAGACCATCCTCAGTCCTTACGGTGATTGCGACATCGCCGTCAACGGCAAGGAAGCCGTCAAGGCTTTCGAGACCGCCCTGGCCGCGGGGCAGCCCTACGACCTGATCTGCATGGATATCATGATGCCGGAAATGGACGGCCAGGAAGCCCTGAAAAGGATCCGGGCCATCGAAAAGGAGTTGGGTCTGCGGGTGGCCAACGAGGTCAAGGTGGTCATGACCACAGCCCTGGACGACCCCAAGAATGTGGTGGAGGCCTACTACAAGGGCGGCGCCACCTCCTACATTCCCAAGCCCATCGACCGGCAGCTCTTCATCCATCTGCTGCGCAACCTGGGCCTCATCACCCAACCCTGAACAACGGACACCCGTGACCGATTACCGTAAGACCTGCAAATGGCGTGTGCTGCCTCCGCTCCTGGCGGCGGCCCTGATCCTGAGCGCGGCTCTGCCCGCCCTGGCCTTCGACGGCAGTGACTAGTCCGGCGGCCTGCGTGAACTCCTTTCCGGCGGCCTGCTGGGCACCCTGCTCTTTGGCGAACCCTATGTGGAGCTCAACGGCGCGGACTATCTCGTCCTGGGCATCCTGCTGGGGCTCGGCGTCTTTTTCTTCCTCCGGGCCCATTCGCGGCACGAGGCGCAACTGCCCCACAAACCCCACCAGCCCCACCACCCTGAGTCCGGAGGTGGTGGCCCCGCCCAGGACGACCTGCCCGGACCCGGCCGCGACAGCGAGGTCTATCGCCGGGGGCAGCAGGCCTGGGAACATCTGAGTTCCAAACCCCGGGCACCGGGGCAGGCTGCCGGAGGCGCCACGGGACAGAGTCCAGCCCCCGCGAGGGGCGATGACGGCGGTCTCGGCCCCGACCTGACGCGGCACCTTCCCCCGCCCATTGCCCCCCAGCAGGCCGGATTCGACACCGTGGACTTCCTCCAGGGCGCCAAGGTGCTCTACCCGCGCCTGCACGAATCCCTGGCCCTCAGCGACTGGGACGACGTGGCCCTGTTCGTCACGCCGCGGCTCTTGGAGACCCTGTGCACCACCGTGAGCGCCAAACGCCACCCGCCGCAGGTGCTGTTCGTGGAGGCCGGTCTGGAAAAGGCCGCCACGGCCGGAAGCCTGTCCGTGGCCGACGTGGTCTTTGCCTCGCTCATGGAACTGGAGGCGGGACGCCCCCCGCAGGAGGTCCAGGAACTCTGGCGCTTCGAACGGGACGCCACCGACGCCAAATCCAGCTGGCGGGTCAGCTCCATGCAGCGCCGCAGGTAACCCGCGTCACGCCCCCCACTGCGGGGGCGCGTCTCACTCCACGGCCTGCAGGTAGAGGATGGTGTGCCCCAGGCCCCCCTTGTTGACGCCGAGACTGTTTTCGTCCTCCCCGTTCTCCAGCCTGGCGCAACGCCCCTGCAAGCGCACCGTGCCGCCCTCCGGCAGCCGCCATTCCCAATGCCCCTGCCAGGTGCGCCCCTGAGCCACCTGGGGCCAGATCTCGCTCTGCAGGCGCTGCAGCTCCCGGGGGGCCAGGCTGCTCGTCAGTGAGCTGTCCTGCAGCGCTGCGGCCTCGCGTCCCAGCAGGGCGGCGGCGGCCTGGTTGGCGTAGACCAGTCGACCCTGGCCGTTGCAGAGCATGACCGCCTCGTGCCCCTGGTCCAGGGCGCAGCGCAGCAGCCGCAGTTCGTCCTGCAGCCTTCTGGTGTGCTCCATGTCCTCGAAGAGCAGGAGGAAATACATGGGTTGCCCTTCCTCGTCGCTGAGCAGCCGCACCCAGAGCCGCACGCGCTTCTGGCGTCCTTGCTTGTCCAGACAGCGCAGGTCCAGGCGGGCCAGCTCCTTTTCCCCGTCCTCCAGACGCCGCAGCTCCCAGATCAGGTCGCTGAGGTCGTCGGGCCAGATGATGTGGGAGAGTCCGAGCTGCAGCAGGGCCTCGGCCTGGTAACCGGTGATGCGGCTCAACTCGGCGTTGACGCGCCGGAAGCGGTAATCCGGGGCCACCATGGCCGAGCCCATGGGCGCGTGGTCGAAGAGGTCCCGCAGATGGGCCTCGCTTTCGCGCAGGGAGCGTTCCACCCGGCGCAGGCGCTCCATCTTCTGCTGCAGGTCCCGATTGGCCTGCTCCAGCTCGCGGGTGCGCTGCTCCACCCGCTGCTCCAACTCGCGGCGGTGGCGTTCGTTGTCCTGCTCCAGGTCCCGCTTCTTGTCCAGCAGCTCCTTGTAGAGCAGGGCCTTGCGCACCGAGCGCAGCAGCTCGCTCTTGTTCACGGGTTTGACCAGGTAGTCGAAGGCCTCGAGCCGCAGGGCCAGGGCCGCGTTTTCCACCGTGGGGCGACCGGTGACCATGATCACGGGCAAGTCCGGCCGCTCGGCCCGCACCTTTTGCAGCAGGTCCAGGCCGGTGGTGCCGGACAGGAGGACATCCACCACCAGGACCTGACAGGGCTCACGCTGCAGCAGGCCCCGGGCCTCGGCCGCGCTGGCCGCGGTCAGGGCCCGGAAGCCCTCGCCCTGCAAAATGGCGCTGTAGCCCCAGCGGATGCTCTCTTCGTCGTCGACGATCAACACCACCTGTTCAGGCATGCTCAGGCTCCCAGGCCGGAAGCTCCACCACCGCCCTGGTGGAGACGCCCGGCTCGCTTTCCAAAAAGATCCGCCCCTTGTGCTCCTGGACGATGCGGTGGCTGATGAACAGCCCCAGACCGGTGCCTTCGTTGCGGGGCTTGGTGCTGTAGAACGGTTCGAAGATGTGTTGCAGCACGTCGGGCTCGATGCCCACGCCGTTGTCCTCGAACACGATGCGCAGCAGGGCCCTGTCCGGACCGGGGTGCGCCGTCATGCCGATGCGCAGGAGCTTACGCTCCGGGTTCCCGGCGTTCAGGGCCCAGCGGGCGTTGGCGATGCAGTTGATGCAGACCTGCTGCAACTCACCGACCTTGCCGAAAAACTGCGGCAAATCCGGCTGGATCGCCACCTGCACCTCCACGCCGTCCTTTTTCAACTGGTTTTGGCACAGACGCAGGGCGTCCTGCAACACCTCCTCCAGGGAGCCGGGGGCCTGGACCTCGCTGCCCCCCCTGGCAAAACTGAGCAGGGTGTGCACGATGCCCGCGATGCGATCCCCTTCCTTGATGATCCGCTGGGGCAGATCCGCATAGGTCAGCCGCAGCTGGGGGTCGTCGCGGATCAACTCCGCGAAGTTGATGATGCCGTTGATGGGGTTGTTGATCTCGTGGGCCACGCCCGCGGCCAGTTCCCCCAGG
>CAZNSV010000039.1:0-13460 GCA_964575775.1 uncultured Desulfovibrionaceae bacterium | reverse complement strand
AGCCCGACAACACCCTGCTGGCCAAGGCCGTCACCGGGGTGGGGGGCAAGCTGAACATCACCGTCTAGTGTGATGTCCGCAAAATTCATAGCCATGAACTAAGCGAACGCGACACTAGCACAAGCGCCGCACCCCGGCACGCCGGGAGAAGTCCCGTTCTCCCCGCAGCTGCCGGGCGGAGGCGAAAACCGGATAACGCCCCGCCGGGCACACTCCGGACCAGAGACAGGGGCGGTCCAGCCGAGCCGCCCGATCAAGTCGTACGGACGAGGGGCAAACCGAGGGCTCCTTGTCCGTACGCCTCGTGCTCGTGCCTAGGGACGCGGACCCGCAGTGATGGCCGGACGGCCCAAGGCCCGCCGCATGTAGTCCTTGAGCAGCTCCGCCGCCAACTCGTCCTTGTTCAACGAAGCCAGATAGCCCCCACCCTTGATCAGGGGCTCGAACTCCTTGCGCGCCAGGTCCTTGGTCTCGGCGGAAGCCTTGACCAGATACTCGGCCAGGGGCTGCAGCTCGGCGCGCAGGGTCGCTTCGTCCATGGCCTCCACGAGCCGGGCCTTGGCGATGATCTCCTCGGGACTGGGCAGGGAGGCGGCTCCCAGCACGGCCTGGATGTTGCGGGCAAAGTCCTTGCACCCTTCCAGGATGTGCTTGTGCTTGGCCATGTTCATGCCCTTCCACCCGGCGTTGACCCACTTGAAGAGGCTGGCCTTGGTCTTGCCGGGAGTGAGCTCGCTGAACACGAAGACCGAGATGGAGTCGTACATGTAGGACTCGGCCCAGCTCACCCCGGTCATGAGGTTGCCCGGCTGGTCCGAGTAGAAATAGAACCAGTCGTCCTTGGGGCCGAAGGCCAGCCCCTTGAGACTCACGTCGCTCTGGCGCGCCATCCGGGAGACGGAAACGAGCACCGGGCCGTTGCCGTTGCGAAAGCCCGCCACCAGGCGGTTGAGATCATAGTGGAAGTAGCTGCCGGTATTGGGATCTGGCGTGGTGATCTCGAATTCGCTGCCCCGGAAGCTCACGGCTTCCTCGGCCTCGGGCAAGCCTGCCAGGAGCGGCGCCAGCCCGGCCAGGGCAGCCTCCTCGTCGTTCCATCCGCCCATGCGCACCGAACCAGGATACACGGCGTGGGGCGGCACGTCCGGATTGTACATGTAGCGGACGATCTTGCTCAAGGGCACGGGAATGCTGAATTCCCAGTAGGCGCCTTCGGCCCCTTCGATGCCCGGGAGCTTGATGGAGCCCGGTTTGTCCTTCTCCAACGCAACAAAGCTCAGGAGATTCCTGGTGCGTGAGTGGTGAAAGGGCAACTGAGGGTTCTTCAACATCTGCAGCAGGGAATCCACGTCGCCCAGGGCTGCTTCCAGGGCCTTCTTCTCTTCCCCGCCACCAAACAGACTCGCCTGCGCGGACGCAGGCAGGTTGAACACGAGCATGGCGCACAGGCTGCAGGAGACTGCGCACAACCGCAGGAAATCCGTCACGAAAGAACCTCCTCTGAGGGTTACTGGGCCGGGCCTTCCTCGTTGCCGTGAGGATAGCTGCCCATCTCGTCCACTTCCAGGGCCCGGACCTTCTCTTCCAACCAATCGAGCACGGCCCTGGCGGTCTGATAGTTCATGAATACCTTGGCATGGATGCGCCGGACAATGGTCTTGGAATGCTGGTTGTCCAGGGGGCTGCTCTCGTCGCCCACACTACCGTCCGGGTGCACCAGGCGCTCGGAATACTGGGGGAGCTTGTCCCCCTCGCTGTAGATGTTCATCTCGATCTCGCCGTGGGGGCTCACGCCCCCCCAGACCCCGTGGGCCGGGACCCGCGGACATTCCGGGTCGATCTCGTACTCGTAGACAACTTTCATGGGATAATCAGGACGCTCCGGTTTGTTCCGGCTCATGCGGACACTCCTTGTTCTCGGTGCGCTGTGGCGGGTGAGTATGCAGAGAATCAACTGCCCTGGCAAGAACGAAACACGGCGTCCCAAGACCCGAGTCCGGGTCCCGGCCCACCGTTTCCCCCTCGGGGGACGACCACTCAGGCGAACCAGTTCAGAACGGATCCCGCCGACTGCTCCGGCGAAACCCGCAAAGGGCGCGTTTCCGGTGCCCCGGGAGGCCCGGCCCAGGCAAAGGCGCCGGACTGGGTACGCTGGACGAAATCCTCGGCCTGCTCCACCCCGGCCTCGATCCGCGCGGCCTCCAGGATGCGCTGCGTCTTCTCCAGCAGCGGTTCGTACTTCGGGGGCAGGTAGGGCAGGTCCGCCGGGCCGAGAAAGCCCGGACGATCGAACACGTCCTGGAAGCTCTTGATCTCCAGGGTCGCCCGTGTCGTTTCCACTGTCCTGGCTATGGTGCCCATGGCCTCGTCTCCCACCCGGTTGCTGGCCCTGTGGTCTCCCCACCGGCCTTGGTGTGGCAGAGACCTGCCCCCAGGCCCCGCCGTCGCGCACCGGCCGCATGCCTGCCCCCCCTGGGAGAGGCGGGTCCAACCGGACACTTTGTCTGATCCTATCAGATACAGCATAAGCAGGTCAAACGGACTGTCAATCTCGTGCGCTCGCAACCATGGCCAAGCAAGGAATTCGGGAATTCCAACACGACGTTGACAACATCCCGGCCCGACGTCTACTCTTGCAGCAGGATCGGCATTGACCGCCGCGGTCCCGCGGGTGATCGCGCACACGGCGTCCGACGCCCCTTGCAAGGGCGGCCCAATGTCTCCCCGGTACTGGCAACCGACAAGGAAAGCGGCCCAGCCCATGTTCTTCCGCAAGAAGCCCAAGACGCCCAAGCGCTCCTACGAGCTGGAACGGTGCTTCAACGCGGCCTACGAAGCCGCGCAGGTGCACAAGACGGAGAACCCCTCCATCGTCCATGCCGTGCTCAGGCATGAGGACAAATTCCTGATCTACGCCTGGTGCGAGGTGGACGACCAGGTCTACGACTACACCCTCAACAAGAACCCCATCCCCCGCCAGTATTACTACGAGGGCAACAGCGTGGTGGAAACCGGCATCAAGCGCTACACCTTTGCCGAGTTCCAGGCCATGCTGCTCAAGATCAGCGGGTTCGGCCCCTTCGAGAAGTCCTTTTTCCGTACCGTGATCAACGATCTACAGGGGCGCGGCCCCACAAACCAATCTTCAGGAGAAATCTGACCATGCAAGCAGCCCAAGGTAGCCTCGGCCGTGTTTTCGTTCTGCGTCTGGAAGACGGCGACCGCATCCCCGACTGCATCGAGGCCTTTGCCCAGGAGCAGCAGCTCCAGGGCGGATTCTGCGCCTTTCTGGGCGGCATCGGCGGGGGCAAGCTGGTGGTGGGCCCCGAAGACGGCACCGCGGAAAAGATCACCATCATGGAGCATGTGATCACCAACGTCTACGAGGCCGCGGCCGTGGGCACCCTTTTTCCCAACGCCGCCGGGCAGATGAAGCTGCACATGCACGCCGCCCTGGGCAGAGGCGATCAGACCGTCACGGGCTGCGTGCGCCTGGGCACCGACGTCTGGAAGGTGGTGGAAGTGGTGATCATCGAGATCGTGGGCAGCGGCCTGTCCCGCAAGCTGGATCCCAGCCTGGGCATCGAGCTGCTTTCGCGCTGAACCGGTTCAGCCCAGCTCCAGCCCCCAGCGGCCCAGGCTGAGCACAATCAACAACGCGCCCTCGCCCCTGGAGATGCGCCAGCCGGTGCGCATGCAGCAGAGCACCAGCAGCACGCCCGCGACCAGCAGGTAGAGGCTGGGCAGGGACTCCGGGGCCACGCTCAGGGGGCGCAACAGGCAGGTCAAACCCAGCACGCCCGCCAGGTTGAAGAAGTCGCTGCCGATGAGGTTGCCCAGGAGCAGGTCGCTCTTGCCCTTGAGCGCCGCGGCCAGGCAGGTCACCAACTCGGGCAGGGACGTGCCCCCGGCCACGATGGTCAGCCCGATCACCCAGCGGCTGATCCCCAGGGCCTCGGCCAGGGTCGAGGCTCCTTCCACCAGTTGGTCGCTGCCCAGACTCAAGGCCACCACTCCCCCCAGTAACAGGAGCGCATCCCGCCACCAGGTGGAGCGCTCCGCAACCTGGGCCTCGCTCTCCAGCCCTTGCGGGGGGGCGCACTCCACCTTGCCCAGGGGGCAGTTGCGGGCCTGCACCAGCAGAAACCCGAGGTAGCCCGCGAAGACGCAGGCCAGTACGGCGCCTTCCACCCGCCCCAGGGAGTGGTTCAGGCTGAGCAGCAGGATCAGGACGCAGAGCCCCAGCAGGGTGGCACCGTCCCGCCAGACCAGGGTGGGGTGTGTGGGGATGGGGCGGATCAGGGCCAAGGCACCCAGGATCAGCCCCAGATTGAAGATGTTGGAGCCCACCACGTTGGCCAGGGAGATGTCCGGAAGGCCCTTGAAGGCCGCCGTGGCCGTGACCAGAAACTCGGGCATGGAGGTGCCCATGGCCACCACGGTGAGGCCGATGACCAGCTCGGAGATGCGCAGCCGTCTGGCCAGGGCTGCGGCGGCATCCACGATCCAGCCCGCGCCGAACCAGAGCAGCACCGCCCCCCCGAGGACTTGGAGAATACTGACGAACACGGTATGCCTCCCGAAACACTACGCGGAACAGCGACGGAGCATGCGCATGGCCAATTTCTTCACCCGACTTGCCAACCGCCTCTGGCGGGCGGAACGACACACCCGCGCCCTGGCCGACACCCTGGAGGTGCTGCTGCGCCAGGTACTGGAGCGCAAGGAACATCGCCTGGAACTGGTGAACCTGCAGGTACCCATCGAAGCCCCCCCACGCAAGGGGCGGGTGGATCCGTTTCTGGAGTTCAGCTTTCTGCGCAAGAGCCTGGTGCGCAAGAATCCGGAACTGGAGCGCCTGTTTTCCGGCCCCTGGCAGCAATACCTCAAGGAGTACAACATCACGGCTTCCATCCCCAAGGACGGAGGCGCCAAGCGCGACCTGTACTTCCTGGCCGCCTACGACACGCCCTGGGAGGACATCGGCTCCGTGCTGCTGCGCCAAGGCATCATCCAGGGCGTGGCCGTGAGCTTCCACGAGGACCTGGAGACCGCCCTGCGGGAACTGGCCCGCTGAGCCCCCCGAAAGAGGCCGGGGTTCACTGCCCCGGCGGGGGGGTAGTGTCCTCCCCGGTAAACATGGGTGGTGCCTTGAGAATCTGCCCCTCCTTCTCGCCCTTGCGTCGCAAGACCACGTGGTAGCCCTCGGAAAAGGCACGCACCCGGCGCTGGATGCGGATGATGCGCTTGAGCACCTCGCCCAGGCCGAAGAAGAGGATGGACAACACCACGCCCAGGCCGATGAACAGGATGCCGGCCAGGAGCAGGAACCCGTTCAGACGGTCGTCGGGCTGATCGGTGTTCCAGAGAAAGGCCAGCCCCCCCACGAGACCGATGAGCCAGACCAGGTGCCCGGTGACGCGCAGGATACCCTCCATGGGCAGACGCGAAACCGGGTTCTCCATCTCGTAGCCCACGGCATACTTGCTGTTACAGGCCGGACAATGGGTGAGAGAGTCTTCGAAGACGTTTCCGCACCACTCACATTGCAGCATAAGGCGTTCTCCCGACAGAGGGGGCGGACGACGGCCCGCCCCCCTCAAGTGTTCACGCCGCCACGGGGCTGGGCGTCTTGTTGATGCGCATCCGCTGCAGCAGATAGATGCCCGCGAGCAGCCCCAGGCCGATGAGATAGCACCAGTAGCGCTGTTCGTAGGGCACGCCCAGGTGATTGGCCACCGCGTCGGGGCGCATCAGGACGAAAGTCACGATCAGGAACAGCGGAAGCTCCCAGATCTTGTTGCGCGTGAAGAAGTAGCCCTGGGTGGCCGAGGCAAAGGCGATGTTGCCCAGCAAGGTCATGACGAAGATGAAGATGCCCTGGGTCCAGGAGTTGATGCCCCACAGGATCAGGTCGTGGTTGAAGATGAACATGAAGGGCAGGATGGCCGTGCGGATGTCGTACATGAAGGCCTGAATGCCCGTGGGAATGGGCGGCGCGTTGGCGATGGCCGCGGCGGCATAGGCCGCCAATCCCACCGGGGGCGTGTCGTCCGCCAGAATGCCGAAGTAGAAACAGAAGAGGTGCGCGGCCATGAGCGGTACGTAGAACTCCTGGGCCGCGCCCAGGGTCACCATGGCCGGGGCCGTGAGCGAGGCCATGACGATGTAGGTGGCCGTGGTGGGCAGCCCCATGCCGATGAGCAGGCTGGCAAAGGCCGTGATGGCCAGCATCAGGAAGATGTTGCCCATGGACAAGACGTCGATGATCTGGGTGATGAGCCCGCCCAGCCCCAGGGCCACCACGCCCACGATGATCCCGGCCGCTGCCGTGGCCAGGGCCACGCCGGCCATGTTCCGTGCTCCGTCCGCCAGGGCGACCACGAGGTCCTTGACGCCTTCCTTGCAGGCCGGCCACAGGGCCTCGCCACGCACTTTGGCCCGGATGGGGTGCTGGAGCAGCATGATCACGCTAAGGACCATGATGGCCCGGAAAGCGGCCAGCTCGGGCGAATGCCGCACCACGATCAGTTCGTAGAGCAGCATGAACAAGGGCAGCAGGTAGTGCAGTCCGCCCATGAGGGTGCGCCCCAGATGGGGCAGATCCTTCCAGGGAATGCCCTTGAGCCCCAGCTTGCAGGCCTCGATGTGGGAAATGTAGATCAGGGCCCCGTAGGAGACGAAAGCCGGAATGGCCGCGGCCTTGCAGACCTCGATGTAGGGCACGTTCACGTACTCGGCGATGATGAAGGCCGCCGCACCCATGATGGGGGGCGCCAACTGCCCGTCGGTGCTGGCCGCCACCTCGATGGCTCCGGCCTTGGTGGCGGGGTAGCCCACCTTCTTCATCAGCGGGATGGTGAAGGTGCCCGTGGTCACCACGTTGGCGATGGAAGAACCCGAGACCATGCCCGTGAACCCGGAACCGAGAATGGCGGCCTTGGCCGGACCGCCCCGGAATCCGCCCAGCACGGACAGGGCCAGCTGGATGAAGAAGTGCCCCGCTCCGGCCTTTTCCAGCATGGTACCGAAGAGCACGAAGAGAAAGACGATGGTGGCGGACACGTCCAGGGGGATGCCGTAGATGCCCTCGGAGCTCATGGTCATCTGCCCCAGAAAGCGGTTCAGGGACACGCCCTTGAAGGCGATGATGTCGGGCATGTAGGGCCCGAGGAAGGCATAACCCGTGAAGGCCAGGGCGATGCAGGGCAAGGCGGGGCCAATGACCCGGCGGGTGGCCTCCAGCAGCAGGACCACCAGGATCAGACCGAAAATGATGTCGCGCATGTTGGGCTGGCCGTAGCGCATGGCGATGCCGTCATGATCGATGAAGATGTACAGCGCGGCAAAGGCGGCAATGAAGCCCAGCACGTAGTCGAGAATGGTCACGCGGTGCATGGCCAGCAGCCAGCGCAGATCCGGCCGCCAGTTGGGCGTGAACTTGAACATTGGGATGTTCAAGTAGATGAGGGAAATGGCGAAGGCCAGGTGGATGGCCCGGGTGAACAGAGTGTCCAGAATCAGCCAGCTGGCGATGGAAAGCTGGAACAGGGACCAGGAAATGGCGATGACCATGGAAACGATCCTGGTCACGCCCTGTTCGTCCATGAACCTGCCTTGCTCCTCGTCCGCAAGCCTCTGTGCAAACTCCACACCGTGAGTTTTCTGGTCCTCTTTTACCATCCCCTGCTCCCTGCTCACTGTTCCGCCCGGTCCGGTCCATGCGGTGAACCGGAGGGCATCGCCGCGCCTCTTGCCCCGCGAGGCGGCGTCACTACGCGAAAAAAGGGCCGACCGCAGAAACGGTCGGCCCCAGACTTTGTCGACATTACTTCAGCAGCCCGACTTCCTTGAAGTACTTCTCGGCGCCGGGGTGCAGGGGCGCGGACAGGCCGTCCAGCATGCTCTCCTTGTTCAGGTACTCGAACGCGGGGTGCAGCTTCTTGAAATCATCCAGGTTGTCGAAGACTTCCTTGGTCACGGCGTACACCACGTCGTCGGGCACGTCGGCCGAGGTCACGAAGGTGGCCATCACGCCGAAGGTCTCCACGTCTTCCTTGTTCACGGCGCCTTCATAGTAGGCGATGGGGACCACGGCCTTGGCGTAGTAGGGGAACTCGGCGAACAGGGAGTCGATGCCGGTGACGGGCACCAGGCGCACCTTGCGGGAACCGGCGGTGGCTTCCTTGATGGCGCCGGAGGGATGCCCCACGGTGTAGAAGAAGGCGTCGATGCGGCCGTCCTGCAGCAGGCCGGGGGCCTCGGCGGCCTTGACCTTCTCGGCCTTGAGATCCTTGTCGGGGTCGATGCCGGCGGCCTTGAGGGCGTCGATGGAGTTCTGCAGCTGGCCGGAACCGGGGTTGCCGATGTTCACGGTCTTGCCCTTGAGGTCCTGGATGCCCATGATGCCGGTGTCTTCACCGGCCACCAGGGTCACGGCCTCGGGGTGCATGCTGAACACGGCGCGCAGCTTCTCCTGGGGCTTGCCTTCCCATTCGGCCAGACCCTTCACGGCCTGGTACTGACGGTCGGACTGCACCACGCCGAATTCCAGGTCACCGGCCATGATGGCGTTCACGTTGAACACGCTGCCCCCGGTGGATTCCACGGTGGCCCGGACGCCGTACTGGTCGCGCTTCTCGTTCACCATTTTGGCGATGGCGCCGCCGGCGGGGTAGTACACGCCGGTGATGCCGCCGGTGCCGATGGTCACGAATTTGGTCTGGGCCGAGGCCTGGGACACGGCACCCAGCACCAGCGTCAGACACAGCAGAGCAGCTAGACAACCAAACTTACGCATACGGATGACCTCCTCACGGTAGGGTAACTGGTTTGCACCCCCTGACTGCGACGCGAAATGCGCCAAGGGTCGCCTGTGGGCCACTGCAGCATATCCGGACCGACCGCCGGGCGGTCGGCGCCAGGGCACATGAGGTAACGATTGGTGGGGATTTAGCAAATTTGAAAACAAATCGCAACCCTTGTATCCTGTTTTCAAGCACTTTGTCACCATGGGGAGCTCCCAGCCCAACACCCGGCTTCCTCCCGGTTTCCGCAGTTTGCCGGCCGTCCTCGAAATTTCTTGCCTTCGTCTCCCCTTGTGGGGCATAGTCTCCTCAAATGCAACTTAGTTGCATCACCCCAGCCCAGGAGTATCCCATGCCCAAAGCCCCCTGCTCCCTGCCCCGGCCAGTCGCTTGGCGGGTTTGCGCCGCCCTCGCGGCCCTGTTCTGCTGCTCGCTGCTCCTGTCACCGTCCCTCCAGGCCGCGGATGAACCCCTGCCCGTGTTCGTGAGCATCCTGCCCCAGAAATACCTCCTCGAACAGCTTGGGGGCGACCGCGTCACGGTCTCGGTCCTGGTCCAGCCCGGCGCCAGCCCCCACAGTTACGAGCCCAAGCCGCAACAGATGGCCGCCCTCTCCAAGGCCGCCCTCTACCTTGCCATAGGGGTCGGGTTCGAGGAGGCCTGGCTGCCTCGCATCCGCGCGGCCAATCCCGACCTGACCGTGGTGCACCTCGACGAGGGGCTGGAGAAGCTCCCCATGCTCGACCACCACCACGAGGACGAGCATGGTCACGCTCACGGTCATGACCATGCCGACGACCACGGCACCCTGGACCCACACGTCTGGCTCGCGCCCGCCAACATGGCCCTCATGGCCCAACGCGCGGCCGAGGCCCTGAGTGCGGCCGCGCCCGAGCAGGCCGCCTTCTTCGCCGCCAACCTGGCCGCCTTCCGCGACGACTGCGCCGCCCTGGACGCCGAAATCCGGGCCCTGCTTGCCGGTATCGAGCCCCCGGCCAACAAATTCATGGTCTTTCACCCCGCTTGGGGGTATTTTGCCAAGGCCTACGGCCTGGAGCAGGTACCCATCGAGCTCCGGGGCAAGGAACCCAGCCCCGCGGCCTTGCAGCGGCTCATCCAACGGGCCAAGAAGGAAGGCATCACCGTGATCTTCGTCCAGCCTCAGTTCTCCGCCAAGAGCGCTCAAACCGTGGCCCAGAGCATCAACGGCACGGTGCTGCCCCTGGACCCCCTGCCCGAGGACTGGCGCGAAAACATGCTGCTCACCGCCCGGGCCGTGGCCGGTGCCGTGGCCGGACAAGGCAACTGAGCGTGTCTGTCGGTCTGCCCGCCCCCGCCGTGGTCTCGCTCCGGGACGTGAGCTTCAGCTACAACGGCGAGACCGTGCTGGAGGACGTGAGCCTGGAGGTCCCCCGAGGGGCCTTTCTGGCCGTGCTCGGTCCCAACGGCGGGGGCAAGACCACCCTGCTCAAGCTCATGCTCGGGCTCCTGCGCCCCTTGACCGGCCAGGTCCGCGTTTTTGACCAGGAACCCGTGGGGGCGCGCAGCCGCATGGGCTATGTGCCGCAGCACGCGGCGCTGCAGCCCGGGTTTCCCATCACCGTGCTCGAGGTCGCCCTCATGGGGCTGCCCGGGGCCCGCAAGTCCGGCTTCGGCTACGCCAGGGCGGACAAGGCCCGGGGCTTGGCCGCCCTGGAGCGCGTGGGGCTGGCCGACCTGGCCAGACGGCGCATGGACGCCCTGTCCGGGGGGCAACGCCAGCGCGCCCTGGTGGCCCGCGCCCTGGCCGGTGAACCCGAGCTCCTGATCTTCGACGAACCCACCGCCAACATCGACCCCCAAGGCAAGCTCTGTCTCTACGAACTGCTGGCCGAGCTGGGACGCCAGTGCACCATCGTCCTGGTCAGTCACGACCTGGTGGTGGCCTCGGCCCGGGTCACGGCCGTGGCCGCAGTGAACCGGCGGCTGCTCTACAACGGCGGCAGCCACCTGACCCCGGAGATGCTGGACCTGATCTACGGCGCCCACAAGCACAGCTGCCCTCTGGACGGTGCCCTCCAGGACCTGAACCTGCTGCACAACCCCTCCGGCCTGCACGATTTTCGCGTGGGGCGCTCCTGATGACCACCCTGCTCGACGCCCTGTCCTACGGCTTCATGCAGAACGCCCTGCTGGCCGGGCTGCTGGCCTCGGTGGCCTGCGGCATCATGGGCTCCCTGGTGGTGGTCAATCGCCTGGTCTTTCTGGCCGGGGGCGTGGCCCACGCGGCCTACGGCGGGGTGGGACTGGCCTTTTTCCTGGGGCTGCCCGTGTTGCCCAGCACCATCGCCTTCACCCTGGGCGCCTCCGGGCTCATGGGCTGGGCCTCCCTGCGCCGCACCGAACGGGCCGACACCCTGGTGGGCGTGCTCTGGGCCGCGGGCATGGCCTGCGGCATCCTGCTCCTGGACCTGAGCCCCGGCTACAACGTGGACCTCATGAGCTACCTCTTCGGGTCCATCCTCACCGTGCCCCACAACGATCTCTTGGCCATGCTGGCCCTGGACGTCCTGGTCCTGGGCGTGGTGTTTCTCCGCTACAAGGACCTGCTGGCCATGTCCTACGATCGGGAGTTTGCCGCCACCTGCGGGGTGCGGGTGCCCCTTTTGCACTTCCTGCTCCTGGGGCTCACGGCGCTCAGCGTGGTCATGGTCATCCAGGTGGTGGGGCTGTTGCTGGTCATCGCCCTGATGAGCATTCCGCCCTATCTGGCGGAGCGCAACGCCCGGACCCTGGCGGGCATGATGCTGCTCGCCACCCTCTGGAGCCTGTTCTTCTGCATCGGGGGGCTGCTGCTGGCCTACGGCTTCAATCTGACTTCGGGGGCCAGCATCATCGCCGTGGCCACCCTGAGCTTCTTCCTGCACCAGGGGGTCTCGGCCCTGTGGGCACGGCTACGCCCCAGGACCCTGGGCAGCGGGACCACCCGCGCATGAGGCCCCTGCCCCTGCAGCAAAGCGCAGCCCAGCGGCTGCAAGCCAGGGGGCTCGACCCCACGCCCCTGCGCCTGGCCGTGCTGGGGCGGCTCCTGGCCTGCCCCACGCCCCTCTCGGCCCCAGAACTCCTGGCCCAGATCCAGGCCGAGCGCCCCATCAACAAGGTCACGCTCTACCGCATCCTGGACCTGCTGGTGGCGGAGGAACTGGTGCTGCGCCACAGCGCCGGGGAACGGGCCCTGCGCTACTGCGCCTCTGGGCACGGAGGAGGGGCGGGGCAGGACATCCAGGCCCTGGGACCGCCCCCCCTGCATTGCCATTTCCACTGCACCCGTTGCGGGGGCATGCAGTGCCTCCCCCCACCCGAGCCCTGCCCGGACCTGGGGCCCCTGACCCGCAGCGCGGCCGGGAGCGTGCAGCGGGTGGAAATCCGCCTGGACGGTCTCTGCGCCAGCTGCCGGGCCCAGGCCCCGGACCTCAGCCCAGCAGCAGCACCGTAGCCTGGGACGGCGTCAGGGTCAGGCCCGGCGCGTTGGGCATGAGCCCGTTCTGGGCCGTGACGCTGGTGAGCCTGGCCCCCGGCACCCCGCCCATGAACACCGTGAAGCTGCCCATGAGGTACTTGTCCGGCCCCATGATCAGGTGCGAGACCACGCCCATGGCCACCCCGGCCTCGTCGCCGTTGCTCAGGGTGCCTTCGGTCAGGAGGTTCTCGGCCAGCCCGCCCCCCACGATGACGTTGAAGCAGCTGGGCACGTGGGTCACGCTGAGGGCGATGTTGGGATAGGGCACGGGCACCGGCGCGGGCACGGGTGTGAGGCAGACGTCCGGAAAGCCCAGGTTCATGCAGCCCAGGTTGTTGTTGGCGAACATGGCGCCCTCCTTCAGCCCAGGTGCACCTGTCCGGCGTCGATCTTCACGATCTCCTCGGACAGGTGCACGGCGTTCTTGGATTGCAGACTCAGGGTTTCCTCCACCACCATGCGCAGCTCCCCGGCCTGGACCTCCTCGCGGCCGGCCACGAAGCGCACGGCCTCGCCCAGGCGCTGGGTCAGGCGGCGGCAGACCTGCTGTACCGTGCCCGCCACGCTGCGCAGACTGGCGGCCTCGAGACGCAGCAGCCTGGCCCGCAGGGAGAGCTTGTCCGCGGCCAGGTCCGCCCGCCCGGCCTGCACGCCCAGGGTCCCGGCCGCGAGTTCGGCGCGCTGCCCCGCACAGAGGTTCAGGTCACCGTCGCAGCTGCACTGCAAATCCCCCTGACTCACGTGCACGCGCAGGGAGCCTTGCACCTCCAGGTCCGTGCCCTGGGCCGCATGGTCCGGACGCGCGAGCACGGCCAGGACGTAGGCCTCGGGTTCGGTGGCCTCTGCCGCCGCCGTCAGGGCCAGCAGCACCGTGTCACCCGGCAGGGGGCGCACCAGGCAGCTCACCGCCTGCTCCGCCCGCAACAACCCCGCCCCCGTGGCCACCAGCCAGCGGCCCCCGGCGGCTTCCAGCACCCGCCCCTGTTCCAGTCGCGGTGCCTTGTCCCGGGACGTCCGGGGCAGCTCGCCGAGATGGGGTGCGGCAATGTCGTGTTCGCCCAGCATGGTTCTCGCTCCTTTTCAGTCCAGGGTCGGGGTCCAGTCTTCGGCCTCGGCCAGGTCCTTGTCGACCTGGCGCAGGCCGCTCCGGTCGG
>CAZNSV010000038.1:0-13568 GCA_964575775.1 uncultured Desulfovibrionaceae bacterium | reverse complement strand
GGCCTCCTGTGCGGCCTACTGCGCGGCCGCCGGTGCGATCCAAAAGGCGCAGGACCAGAGCAGCAGCACCAGCAGCGTCAGGCGCACGGCTCGCCCCCTGACGTGGGACCGGAGGGGGGCGGAACGTTCGGCAATCCGTCCCAGGTGCGCCCGTCCAGGACTCTCCCGGCCCGCTGCTTGCTTGGGCCGCCCCAGTTCTTGAAAAAGAACGGCACGCCATGGGCCAGGCACTGGTCGCGCAAGCCGCGAACCTGTGATTCCTGGGCAGGACGCCCGCCCGGGCCGGTCTCGCCCCCGCAAATCACCCAGCCCAGGGCCCGGGGGCCCTGGAGCCAGGGGCCGAGATCCAGGGGGCCCAGGAGCGGTTCGGCACAGGCCAGGGCAGGCCCGTTCCAGGTCTCGAACAGCCGCGGCAGGCGTCGCGTGGCGCAGTCCTGATTCTCCACACTCACCCCCAGCCAGAGCCGCTGCTCCAGAACCGCGCGCGCTCCGGCCTCCAGTCCGCCGAGCAGGGCTGCCAACCCCTCGGGCCGCTTGGTCAGCAACATGTAGGTGTGCCGGGGTTCGGCCGCCATGCAGTGCAGGACCCGTTGTGCCACCGCAAGCGGCACATCCGGATGGAGCAGGTCGCCCATGGAGCAGACAAAAACATGGCGGGGGCGTTGCCATTGCCGCAGAAGGTGGAACCGCGCCTCGTGCACCGTCACGGCAAAGGGTTTATGGCGTGGGTAGCCGTAGCGACCGGCCAGACGCAGAGCAAAGCGGCGAGCATAGCAGCGCTGACACCCCGGCGAAACCGGGTCACAGCCGGTCACCGGGTTCCAGGTGGCCTCCGTGACTTCGATGCTTGTTCTGTCCGCCATGGCCGCGCCTTGTCTGGTTGATGGGCAGTGGGGGGCGCTGGGCGCCCCCCACTGGGGGTGATCAGGATGCGGGGGTTTTCGCCGCGCTCAATACATGCCGCCGAGGAACGACGCCGTGTGGATGGAGTGGAGGAAGAAGAGCAACCGCCCCGTCAGTTCCCCGGCCACCAGCAGCAGGGGCAGCCAGGCCGGAATGGCCTGGAGCCGCCAGACCACGGCCAGGGGCAGCGCCAGGCCCAGCAGGATGCGTGCCCAGTACAGGGGGGAGCTCACGAAGGCCTGCCCCGTGGCCTGCATCACCGCCCCGCCCGCCAGCCAGACGCAGGGCGCCAAGAGATGCACCACCAGCCCCACCAGCAGGGCCCCGCCCAGGAAGCGCGTCAGGAAGGGGCGGGCCTGCTCGGTGGCGAAGTAGCTGGCCAGGGCCGGGCCCAGAATGGCGGCCGTGATCAGGAAGAAGCTGAAGGGCAGGACGTTGTTGTAGGCTGGGAAGCTCGGGGGCGCGTAGGTCATGCCCATGAAGAACAGGGCCAGGAGCCCCAGGAGGGCGGCCACGGCGCGCAGGGCCGGACTGACCGCGTCCCGGGCCGTGAAGGCGCCCAGGGCGATCACCGCCAGCAGCAGGCCGCTGCCCACGGCCTCGCGGGAGAGCCAGGCCGTGCCCAAGTGTTTGATCACGTTGAAGGCGCCCAGGGGATGCCCCAGATGGAGCAGGGAGGCCAGGAGCCCCAGGGCCAGGAGCCCGGCTGCCGTGAGCCACTGGGCTCGCTCGTTGCCCAGGGGGGCGTTTCCGGCCCATTGCCGCAGGGCACAGAGGACCACCAGTCCCACCGCGGCCTGACTCGCCACGGTGAAGATCACCAGAGGAAGTTCCATGCTGCTCATGACTCGCTCCTTGTCACCACGCGGGGCTGCTCCGCAGTGAGAAAGCGCACCGACGGATTGAGTTTGGGGAAGCGCGGAAAGCCCGGCGGGTACTGCACGGCCCGGGGCTCCTTGAAGGTGGCCAGGTCCACGATCTGCAGCGCCTCCACCGGGCAGGACAGCACGCAGGCCGGCTTGAGCCCGGCGTCCAGCCGCTGCCAGCAGAAGCTGCACTTCTCGGCCTTTTTCAGGGCCGCATTGTAGCGCGGCGCGCCATAGGGGCAGGAGCGGATGCAGTTGCCGCAGCCGATGCACTTGTCCTGCTCGTGCACCACTACCCCGTCCTTGTCCCGCTTGTAGTAGGCCTTGACCGGGCAGACCTCCAGGCAGGTGGGGCGCTCGCAGTGGTTGCAGGCCAGGGACAGGAAGGCCCGCTCCCGGTGGGGGTATATCTCGGTGGTCAGGGGATGCACCTGGCGCCACTGCACCCCCACCTCCTGGTGGTACTGGTTCTTGCAGGCCATGGCGCAGGTGAAGCAGCCGATGCAGCGGTTGGTGTCGATGAAAAAACCCAGTTGCGTGTTCATGACGGCACTCCCTCTCAGGCCCTGGCCACGTCGGCGAACTGGTCATGGATGGCCACGCCGGGCTGACCGGTCTTGTAGCTGCCCATGTCCGCCGAGGTATCGTCCACCAGGTTCTGGCAATTGTAGGGGTTCTTGTTGAACCAGGCCTCGTACATCACCATGGTGTCCGCGGGTGTCACGGTGGTGAGCTTGGCCTTGAGGCGCACCTCGCCCAGGCTGTTGAAGACCCGCACCAGGTCGCCGTCCGCGATGCCGCGCGCCCGGGCCGCCTCGGGGTGGAGATACACGAAGGGCTCGGGGTTGAACTCCTCCATCCAGTCCAGGTTCACGAACTGGGAATGCAGGCCGAACTTGGTGTGGGGCGTGAGCAGCCGCAGCTTGTCCGTGGGCTGGCGCGGGGTGATGTACTCGGGCAGGGCCTTGTGCCCATGCTCGGCGCAGAGCTCGGACTTGAACTCGTACTTGCCGGAAGGGGTGCCGAATTCAAGCTTGTCCCAGGCCGCGGGGTGCATCTTGGCCTTCACCGGCCCCTGGCGCAGGTCCTCCCAGGAATCGATGCCGAAGAGGTCGTAGATGCCCTGGTTGAATTCCTTGGCCATCCACTCCCTGGTGTCGATGTCCGTGGGGAAGGTGCAGGAGCCGGGGGACAGGGCGTTCATCTTTGCGGAGAGCGCCGCCGCGATTTCGATGTTGGACTTGGACTCGTGCAGGGGCGCGATGGCCTGCTCGTTGAGGGCCAGCCAGTAATGCCAGTAGGAGACGTTGACGGTCCACTCCTCGAAGAGTGTGGTCACGGGCAACACGATGTCGGACTGCTCCACGGTCTGGGTGAAGAACTGCTCCACAGAGACCACCATCTCCAGCTTGTCGAAGGCCTTTTGCATCTTGTTGCGGTCGAAGTCCTGGCTGAAGGGGTTCTTGCAGGAGGACCAGAGCACGCGGATGGGTGGATCCTGGGCGTCCAGGATCTCCTGGGCGGTTTTGTTCATGTTCACCAGCCGGTCGGAATAGGAGACCTCGGCAGCCTGGTCGCCGGTGAAGTGGAAATCGCCCTTGACCTCCACCTTGCCGGGCACGCCCTTGGCGTTCGCGGGCGGCTTCTGGAGCAGGGCGTGGTAGTTGAAGCCCCAGGTCTGGAGGTGGCCGTAGCGCGCGCCTCCGCCGGTCTTGCCGATGTTGCCGGTCATGGCCACCAGGGCGTCCACGGCGCGCACGGCGGCGCCGCCGTTGGTGTGGCGCTGCATGCCGTAGCCGATCCAGATGGTGGCGGGCTTGGCCGTGGCGAACTCCTCGGCCGCGGCCGTGAGGCGCTCCACCGGGATGCCGCTCTCCCGGGCCGCCCAGTCCACGCTGACCTGGCTGCGCAGGTAGGCTGCGAACTCCTCGAAGCCCAGGCTGTGGTTCGCAACCCAGTCGCGGTCCACCAGCCCCTGGTCCAGGATGTGCCGGGCCATGCCCAGGGCCAGGGCCCCGTCCGTGGAGGTCTTGACCTGCCAGAATTCGTCGGCCTTGGCCGCGGTCTGGGTCAGCACGGGGTCGATGGCCAGGACCTTGGCCCCACGCTCCTTGGCGGCAAAGACGTACTTCATGGAGTGCACGGAGCACCAGGCCGGGTTGGCGCCCCAGAGGATGATGTAGCGGGCGTCCACCATGTCCTCGGGGTCGTTGCACCACATGTTCCCCAGGTCGTAGTTCTGGGCGTCGATACCCGCGGGCCAGCAGGGCGTGCCCGTGAAGCGGGTGGTGTAGCCCAGGGAGCTGAACATGCCCTCCACGCCGTAGTTGGTGATGCCGAAGTTGCCGGAATACTTCACCAGGCCCAGGCCCAGCAGGCTGCCGTCCTTTTCATTGATCTCCAGCAGCTTGCGGGCGATGCGGTCCAGGGCCTCGTCCCAGGAGACCCGCTTCCACTTGCCGCTGCCGCGCCCCTCCTGGACCATGGGGTACTTGATGCGGTCCGGGCTGTAGACCCGGCGGGGGTAGGCGTAGCCTTTGACGCAGAGTCCGCCCCTGGTGAAGGTGGACTCCGGCGCCCCTTCGATGAACTGGAGCACCCCGTCGCGCACATAACTCTTGATGGCGCAGGTGTCGTAACAATTGCGGGGGCAGGCGTTGCGAAAGATCTCGTACTCGCCCTCAAAGACAATGCCCGCGTCCGCGCCGAGCGGCCTGAGCAGGGCGCAGGGGAACGCCGAAACGGCCCCCGCCGCGAGCAGCATTTTCAGGAACCGGCGCCGCGACGGGTCTTCCGGTCTCCAGGAGCCTTGTGCCAACGGTTTCATGCTTCCACCTCCCTAGTTCTGTGTCGGGGGCGTTTCCCCCTCGGTCAAGGCCTGCAACTCCAGGTCCAGCCAGCGGTCCAGGAGGTCCACCGCCCGGGCCACCGCGGGATGCGGCGCCGCGTCGCGCACCCTGCGCACGAATTCCGGCACCCAGCGGGCCACGTGCTCCCGCAGGAACAGGGCACGCTGTGCCGCCAACTCGCGCCCCGCCTCGCCCGGCAACGTCACCCCCAGGGCCAGGAGCGCGTCCAGCTCCAGGCTCAGGTGATCGTCCGGGATCCGGTTCTTCCAGGGCGAGACCAGCCCCAGCCGCGCGTACAGCTCCCGCACGGCCAGGGTGCTCGGCCCCATGAGCACGGGTTCGGGCTCCAGATACACCGAGGCGTAGGGGGGCGCTTCCGGGGCCATGGGCCCCACGAACAGCCGGTTGAAGGAAAATTCCACCTCGTCCCAGTCGCAGAGGGCAAAGACCTCGCCGGGCAGCCGCAGGGCCGCACCGCACAGTTGCTCCGCATCCGCGGCCAGGAAAAAGTCCCGCAAGGCGGGCAACACGCCGCGTAACGCTGCCAGGGATTCCATGGGGCCTTCTGCGGAGAGATTACTCATGCCACCCTTGATAGGAGGAAATGACAGCCCCCACAAGGTGAGGCCCTGGGGAAAAAATGGGTAGATCGACCTACCCAATGAGAGGGGGTGGTGCCTACCCGACGGAATCCGGCCGGTCTTCCTGGAGGCAGGTGAAGAGATTCACGTCGCGCCCCTGAATGGCCAGTTTTTTCCGGATGTTCTTGCGGTGGGTCTGCACCGTGCCCAGGGAGAGGTTCAGGGCCGCGGCGATGTCCTTGCTGGAGCTGCCCGCCTGGATGAAGCGGCAAATCTTCAGCTCCGTGGGGGTCAGCTTGAGCATGCGGGCGTCGCGCCCCTGCCCGCTGCCGGGTGCCAGCTTCTGCAGCTGGGATTCCAGGATGTCCAGGTAGGCCTTTTGCACCGGGGGCGAGTGGGCCCGGCGCACCTGGGACAGGGCCGGGACCAGGACGGATTCCACCACCTCGGCCACGCCGCGCCGCTGGGCCTCGCGCTCGCGTTCGATGGCGCCCAGCACGTTGCGCAGGGTGATGTTCATCTCCTCCATCTGGGCCTTCTCGCGCTCCAGGTCCTCGGTGCGCTCCCGCACCACCTGTTCCAGCACGGCGCGCTGGCGCACGTGGGCGGTGATGTCCATGAGCACCACGATGAGCCCCTGGGCGGCCAGGCTGACCCGCTCCAGGGGGATGAGCTTCATCTCCAGGAACAGGGTGTCGTCGAAGAGGCCAAGTTCGTGGGCCTGCTCCACGGCGTAGAAGCGCAGCACCTCGTCGAGATTCCGCCCCTCCAGGCCCAGCAGTTCCCAGAAGGGGCGCTCTCCCAGGGGCACGGCGCCGAAAGTCCGGCGCGCGCTCTCGTTGGCCTCCAGGACCCTGCCCTGGGCGTCGACCACGAGCACGCTGTCCGAAATGGCGGCCAGGATGTTCTCGTACTTGCACTTTTCCAGGGTCAGCAGCCGGTTGGTTTCCTCCACCCGGCGTCCGGCCTCGGCCTGGGACAGGGTGGCCCACTGCTCGATGAGCAGGGTCTCGTAGACGTCGGCAAAGCGGCGGATGAGCAGCAGGGCGTCGCGCTTGGCCGGAAGGGGCGCATCCGACCCGGTCAGGCACTCCTCGAGAGCGTGCAGAAAGGTCTTGAAGCAACCGAAGAACATCTCGGCCGTGACGCCCCGGACGTTGTGCCGCCCGGCCGTGGCCAGCAGGCTCCCGGCCCAGGTTGGATCGCCGCGCAGCAGCGCGCTGAAGGTGGGCTCGCCCCCTTTGGCCACGGCGGCCAGCAAGGGATCCACGAACCAGCGGAAGGAGAGGATGCAGTCCTCGCGCTTGGCCGTGGTGTGCTCCAGGTACCCCGCCGCGCGCATGTTCCTGGTCCAGGCGGCCAGGAAGGGCTCCAGGAATTCGTCGAGGCGCGACACCAGGGAGAGGTCCATGTGGGCGAGCATAGCGCCGCCCCGGATTTCGTGCAAGACGGATGGCAAGGGACTTCACTGCCGCCGCGCCCAGGGAATTGTTGACGACACTCCAGAAACGGAGGTATTGTCCAATAAACCGGCTGTCTAGGCCATCCGTCGCCACGTGTCCACGAGGGGGGGCTGTGGTCGCCAGGGGCCAACCCGCGCCGAAATGGGGGCACCATGCATCCCGGCAAGCGACTCCTGCTCCTGGCCATTGCGGCGGTGGGGCTCTGCGCCGTGGTCCTGGCGGACTACTTCTCCGGCTACGCCCTGCGGCTCTGGACCCTGCTCTTGCTGCCCGTGGCCGGTCTCGCCTGGAGCATGGGGCTCGCCGCGGGTCTCGCCTGCGCCGCGGTGGCCGCCCTGGGCACCTTCACGACGGAGATCCTGCTCCATGAAACCCCTTCCGGGTTCTATCCCTTCTGGAACGCCAGCGCCGCTTCCCTGGTCTTTTTTCTCGCCGCCGCCCTGACCGCCTGGGTGCGCTCCCTGATCCGGGCCCAGGTCCAGCACATCGAGGAACTCAAACTCTTGCGCGGCCGACTCGAGGCCAACATGCACAGCCTGACCCTGGCCCAATCCCTGGCCAGGCTCGGTTCCTGCCAGTGGAACCCCAGCGACGACACCGTGCAGCTCTCGGAGCAGATGGTGGACTTTCTTCAGTGCGGCGCTGCCGCGACCAGGGATCTGCCGGGCCTGCTGGTTTGCCTGCCGGATTCCGCCCACCTGGAAATGGAAGGCGCCCTGCGCCAGACGGCGCTGGACGGGCAGTCCCGCACCCTGCGCCTGAGCCTGGAGCGCGACCACGGCACCCTGCACCTGGAATGCCGGACCACGGCCTTTCGGAACGAGACCGGCCCGGCCGTGCTGCTTGCCGCCCTGGACGTCACGGACCGGGTCCTGGTGGAGAAGCTGCGCTTCGACGCGGAGCGCATGCTGCATCACGACCTGCGCAATCCCCTGATCGGGGTCGTCAACCTGCCCAAGCTCATGCTCGACGACGTCAATCTGTCCCGACAGCAGCGGGAGCTGCTGGAAGTCATTGCCAGGGCCGGGGAGCAGGTGCTGCAGGTCATCAATCTGTCCGCCGAATTGCTGCGCATCGAAAGCGGCAATCTGGTCAGCGCCACCACCAGCCTGGACCTGGCCGAGCTGCTCCGGGACAGCGCCCGGCAGTTGCAGGCCCTGGGCGCCAAGCGCCACATCGTCATCAGTCTCTGGCAGGAGCAGGCGCCACTCCCCCCGGAGCTGAACCTGACCATCCGCGGCGACAGGACGCTGTGCGGCAGCATGCTCCTGAACCTGCTGCGCAACGCGGTTGAGGCCGCGCCGGAAGGCAGCGAGGTCCGTGCCACCCTGGACAGCGAGGGGGAGCAGGCCGTGATCCGCATTCACAACCTCGGCGCCGTGCCCCCGGAGATCCGCCAGCGCTTCTTCGAGAAGTACACCACCTCCGGCAAGGCTGGCGGTACGGGCCTGGGCACCTACTCGGCCCGGCTCATCGCCGAAGCCCATCGGGGGCGGATCGCCATGGAGACCTCCGAGAGCCTGGGCACCACCATCACGGTGCATCTGCCCCGCTGAACGCCGCCACACCTGGCGCAGGATGCCTTCCCGCGCCAGCGTGATCGCCTGGACCTGAACGGAAAAGGGCGCCGGGTTGCCCCGGCGCCCCTGGTTGGTGGTGGGGTGCGTTGTCTACGCGCCAGGCACTTCCGAGAGCGGAATGCCCAGGGCGTCGGCCACGCCCTTGCCGTAGGCCGGGTCGGCCTTGAGGCAGTTGCCGATGTGCCGGATCTTGATCTCGCGCGGTGCGTCGCCCATGGCCCGCGCGGTGTTGCCGAACAGGGCCTGCTGCTGCTCGGGGGTCATGAGCCGGAAGAGCAGCCCGGGCTGGGTGTAGTAGTCCTCGTCCGCGCGGTGGTTCCAGTGGTCGGCCGCGCCCTCCAACGAAAGGGGCGGTTCCGCGAACTCGGGCTGCTCCTGCCACTCGCCGTAGCTGTTGGGCTCATAGCCCAGGGTGGAGCCGTGGTTGCCGTCCACGCGCATGGCGCCGTCGCGATGGTAGCTGTGCGCCGGGCAGCGGGGGGCGTTGACCGGGATGAGGTGGTGGTTGACGCCGAGGCGATAGCGTTGGGCGTCGCCGTAGGAGAAGAGGCGCCCCTGGAGCATCTTGTCCGGAGAAAAGCCGATGCCCGGCACCACGTTGGCCGGATTGAAGGCCGCCTGCTCCACCTCGGCGAAGTAGTTGGCGGGGTTGCGGTTCAGCTCCAGGACCCCCACCTCGATGAGCGGATAGTCCTTCTTCAGCCAAACCTTGGTCAGGTCGAAAGGATGATAGGGGCAGGTGGCGGCATCCTTCTCGGGCATCACCTGGAAGAACAGGGTCCAGCGCGGGAAGTCCCCCAGCTCGATGGCTTCGTAAAGGTCGCGCTGGTGGCTCTCGCGACACTTGCCGACCAGGGCCTCGATCTCGGCATCGGTGAGGTTCTTGATGCCCTGCTGGGTCTTGAAGTGGAACTTGACCCAGTAGCGTTCGTTCTGGGCATTGATGAGGCTGAAGGTGTGGCTGCCGAAGCCGTGCATGTGGCGATAGGTGGCCGGGATGCCTCGATCGCTCATGACGATGGTCACCTGATGCAGGGCCTCGGGCAGGGAGGTCCAGAAGTCCCAGTTGTTCTTGGCGCTGCGCAGGTTAGTGCGGGGGTCGCGTTTCACGGCGTGGTTCAGGTCCGGGAACTTGAGGGGGTCGCGCAGGAAGAAGACCGGGGTGTTGTTGCCCACCAGGTCCCAGTTGCCCTGCTCGGTGTAGAACTTGATGGCGAAGCCCCGGATGTCCCGCTCGGCGTCGGCGGCGCCCCTTTCGCCCGCAACCGTGGAAAAGCGCAGGAAGAGTTCGGTCTGCTTGCCGATCTCGGAGAAGATCTTGGCCTTGGTGTAGCGGGTGATGTCGTGGGTGACGGTGAAGGTGCCGTAGGCGCCTGAGCCCTTGGCGTGCATGCGGCGCTCGGGAATGACCTCGCGGTCGAAGTGGGCGAGTTTTTCGAGGAACCAGACGTCCTGCAGCAGCTGCGGCCCGCGCGGTCCGGCGGTGAGCACGTTCTGGTTGTCGGGGACCGGGGCCCCCACTGTGGTGGTGAGTTTCTTTTTTTCCATGGATGCGCTCCTTGTTGGTGTTGCCAGGAGGATGCGCCGGACCGGACACTCCGGTCTGCAGGCGTGGTTGGATCGTGGAAAGAGTATTGTGGATAATGATTTTCCACAAAGAGCTGTTCTTGTCAAGGGGGTCTGGTGAAAAAGAGCCCCCGCTTCGCGCTCCTGACCGCTGGTCACTGAAGTGGTAGTCCCTGGGGCATTGGACACGCCCCACAACACATATTGAAGCCTGAAAGCGAAGGATTTCCGGTGAGTGCGCGCGGTGCCGCCGCAGACAATCCCGGCCGTCCGGTGCGCTGGTTCTGCGTTCCGTTATAGCCTGATTCGCGCCCGGCGCGCAATAGTAATCATTTTCAGAGCGCGTTTAGGCCCAAACAAGTCCAGGGGCGGAGGACGGTCATTGGCAAGGCTCAGCCGCCGCAGGGGGCGAGGGATGGGCAATGCAGGGGGCGAGGCGGTGGGTTGTTCATGGCTGGACCTTGCTTCAAGGCGACAAGGCACTGCCCAGTGCACACCCCGCGCGCCACGAGCAGCGGGCCGTGTGTCCGAAACCCTGGAGCGCCGTGGGTGCTGCTTGCCAGAAAGCAAAAAGCCCCCGCAGTGTTTCCACTGCAAGGGCTCGATCAGCGTGGTACCCGGAGCGGGACTTGAATCCGCACAGCCTTGCGGCCCAGGGATTTCAAGGCATATCCTCTGAGCTTCACAACTTCCTTAAAAATCAGAACATGCCGGAATAAAAGAAGAATCTAATAGGCCACTTTAAGCATGTTTGTAGATTTTTGCTCATTTTACAAGCAAAGTCCCACACTATTTCCAGCACCAGCAGTAGGTAGTGAAAAAGTGCTTATGCCAACATTTATCGACGGTTATTCAAATTGTGCCAACACCACACGGCATTGGCTCTTAATCTCAGGTATCTGGGCTGCAAAACGTAATAGAGACTCAAAATTTGATTCGTAATGTATCGTATTTGACAAGAAAGCCCCCTGCTCTATGTCTGTAGCATCAAAGACAAAGTCCACAATTTTGTTTTCTCCGTCTTTGGCAAGGGCCCGCCAAATATATTTAGGCATACCCGCAACAAGAATTGTTTTCAGGCTTTCACCTCTTAGGGAGCCTTCCTCCAAAAGTTCACTTTTAAGTCGATTGTTTGTCGTGAGGTATATCTCCCATGAAAGGCCATTGGGATAGAAAGTCTTTGGAATATGATTGATGCTGAAAAGTGATATTAGTGGGGCTAGACAGTTTAGTATCGACTGAAATGGTATTCTTATTTTATGGTATAGTGGTATTAAAAATATTTCAGGGATTGCCTTATAACACGCCTGGGTGTCCGATGCGCACATCCAAGATGTTGTCAAAGAAAAATACTGCTTGTCGCCTTCAACAAATCGCTCCTTGTCAATATTCATTCGGGCAAACGGGCCGATTCCATCATCGTGAACGTATATTCTGTCGATTTTTAGCGCATCTAGTGGAAAGTCGTTGAAGTCTGATGAGGCATCTTCCTCTGGTATGCTGTGCCCAGTAACGGCAACAGCATGTTTTCCAATCCTTTCCCCAGAGGATCCATTTAGTAGGTCAAATCCTAATATAACGGGTATGCCTGCTTTAAGATACGCAAAAAGAGTTGTCTTAAAAACGAATTCACTTTGTGCGTTAACTTTGTATGGTTCTAGGCCGACGTTTCTAATGGCAGAAGCCATTTGAAACGCATTAAGACCTGAATTGGGAAAATACCTGCTATCTAATGGAGCATATTTTGACGCAGCTGCAGTAATTGCAGAGGGAGAAAGAATGGGGTGTTGAAAAAGGTGTCCAGTAGCGTGAAACGCAGACCACAATGCGCTCGTAGCACAAGCTGCAACAGCCTTGTCTTGCTCTTGGAACGGCAAAGAATCTACAGTAAGATTGAAGCCAAACAGGCTGACATTGTTTTGAGTTATTCCTAAATAGTGACGCCTTCCGCTGTCAGATCCATAAATTTTAAGACATGTCCGCCCAATAATTGTCTCTGGGAGTGGTTTGACAACTACAAATCCAAGATAGTGTTCTTGTAAAAAAACACCAGCATTCTCAATCTCTCCACTGAGGGAGCTTGAGAAGTACTCCTCTGTGATGACCTGGTTGAAGAAATGAAGACGTGTACAGGTCTTGCTGTAATGTTTAAAGCAACTCAGATAGTACTGAGAAAAGTCAGCTAGGTAGTCTTTGTCGATGTAGCCGTTTTCAACAACAATTGTTTTTGCGTCGATGTCTTCTGACTCAAAGTAGGCCTTGAAGTAGTGACAATGGTTTTTCCGCTCTATGTCCTCAAGAGAGGTGTTAGCCCTATTGGCTAGAATCTCGACAAGCTTTTCAATCGAGTATGAAAAAATCTCGAAGGGTGGTAAAGAGGGGTGTTCGTTAAAGAGTGAATGGCTCATACAGAGTCTTGCTGTCGACTTTAGAATCTCTGGAGTACTTTTCTGTCCTATCTTTCGCTGAAGAAATCGCTTTAACTACGGTTCGCTGGCCTTCCTCCGACCGGAACCAAGCCTTGATTTCTTTCTCCTTTGCTGGGCACTGGGTTTTCTGCTTCATGATCGCCTCCTTTGGCAGCTTACTATTCTTGGCATGTGAAAATGCAACAAGTAATGACGGTATGGCAGGAAACCTGAAAATGCCAATTTTCATGAAAAAAATCACAGCCTGATCCGTGACCACCACCCCTCAGTGCTTGATACTGGCCCTCGGATATGGGGAATGTTACCAGAAAATCCCGGTCGAAACCACGTCGGCGCATTTGGATGAGTATAGCGCGTGTCCGTTCTTCAGTAGCACTCGGTGGAGTCAAGCTCAACAAAAAAAGTGCACGCACGGGGTGCCGGAGTCCCAGGCCAAGCTTGTTCAAGCCTAGTCGGGGCCCACTGCGACAGTGTGAGCAGTGGCCAATAACTTCTTGACATCTTTGTGGTACCCGGAGCGGGACTTGAACCCGCACAGCCTTGCGGCCCAGGGATTTTAAGTCCCTTGTGTCTACCGTTCCACCATCCGGGCGTGGGTCGTCGTCGCGGGCCTGGCAGGGTCAGGCCTCTTCGTCAGGAACTGCTGCCTCGGCGCTCTTGGCCCCCTCGGCGTCGAAGCTGGGGGAGGCGTCAGGCTCCGCACGTTTGGCGGCGCGGGGCTTGCCGGACTTGCCTTGCGCGCGTTGCGGCCGTTCGGGCCGGGTCTCGCCGTCCGGACCGGCCGGGCGTTCCGGCCAATCCGGGGCCCCCGGATCCGTGGCCGGTGCGATGGGGTAGTGGCATTCCTCCCAGCGCCCCGGCGCGAGGTGCAGCACGTACACGTCGCTCAGCTGCTTGTTGAGGCAGAGCACGCGCCCTTGCAGGTTGCTGTCCAGCAGCGCCACGGCCTCGTCGCAAAAGGCCCGCACCGCGTCGGGCTCGAAGTCCGGCAGGGCGCACTGGAACTGCAGCGCATCCCCAGTGCCCCAGAAATCCAGATGCTGGGCGGACATGGCTTCCAGCAGCTCCTGCAGCTGCACGATGAGCCGCTCCTCGCAGGCGTAGAGCTCGTAATAGGACAGCTCCGGACCGTAGTGGAGCACTCCGAAGAGTTCGCAGGCGTATTTGCTCATGGCGCTTTGGCTCCTGCCGCCTGATGCGGCAGCGCGTCTGTCCTTGTAGCCTTGCGGGGGGCGGTGCGTCAACGCGACATCCGCGGGTGCCCTCAGCGCGTCCGCTGCCTTCCCCGTCGCTACCTTCTCCGCCGCATCGCTGCCCCTGCGGGCTCTGGC
>CAZNSV010000037.1:0-13779 GCA_964575775.1 uncultured Desulfovibrionaceae bacterium | reverse complement strand
GGCGGCGGGCAGGTGCCGGGGCGCCGGGTTGGAGCCCAGGACCGAGCGCTCCCGTCCTCCTTGGGCCAGGGCCGCGTCTTCCTGGCCAGATTCCGCCGGGCAGATGCAGAGCCGCACACAGACCGGCCCGTCGAAAAAGGGCAGCACCAGCCCCACGGGCAGGTCCAGGGGGGCGGGCCCGGGCAATCCCCAGGCCGTGGCCGCGGGGGCCAGAGGCGTGGGGTTCCAGCCCAGCCAGGCACGGCGCAGGGTCTGGCGGTTGAAGCCCAGCCGCTGCAGACGGGACTGGAGCGCCGCGTCCTGCTCCAGGTTGCGGCGGCACTGCACCGCAAAGGCGAAGGCCTGCTCGGGCCAGGGCTCCACCGCTTTTTTGCGCAGGAGGGTGTCGGGGTCCACCCCGGCGGCCGCGAGCTGTTGCGGGCTGAGGTTGGCCTGGAGCATCCGCTTGTTTTCGGCCAGCATTGCGGCCTTGGTGGCCGCGCCTTTCTGCTTCAGGGCCGCGAGCTTCGCGGCGTCGGCGTCGATTTTGGGCCCCAGGGCCTCGATCTTGGCGCGGGTGGCCGCGAAGACCTTGGTATTGATCCGGGCGATGTGCCCCCAGCGCTGGTTCATGCTCCCGGCCAGGGCTTCGAGGCGGTCCAGGGTGTTGAGGTTTGCGGCCAGGACGCCGTGGAACTGCCCGGCCAGCTCGGCAGGCTCGCGGGGCATCACGGGCAGCTTGCCCAGGGCGGCCTGTTTGGCGCGGGCCGCCTCCTTGGGCATGTTCTTGAGCTTGAGCACGGCCTCGGCGATCTTGGCCTGGGCGGCCGCAAAGGGCGCCAGGTCCATGGGCACGCCCCTGTCCAGGGCCTTGAGCTGGGCGTCGCGGTAGTGCTCCAAGGAGAGGGGCGCTTCCGTCAGGGACTCGTTGGCCAGGAAGATGCGTACCACGTCGCCGTAGTCCTCGTCGGCCACCTCCAGCCCCCCGCGATAGAGCAACACGCCTCGCAGGAGGGTGGGGAAGAGCCAGAGGGTCTCGGGGTGCAGCTGGACCTCGCGGAATTCCTCGGGAAAAGCGGTGGGGTCGGTGAAGCGTTGGAAGCCCTGGCGCAGGGTGAGGAAGCAGCGCACCCGGATGCCGGGCAGGGCGGATTGCAGTAGCTGGTAGTCGGGGTGCATGCCGCTGATTTCCAGGGCCTCGTCGCCTTGGAAAAAGCCGGGCAGCCGCTGATCCAGGGGCGCGGCGTTGAAGAAGTTGAAGTCGAAGTCCTCGGGCAGCCCGGGCCAGCGCTCCCGCTTCCAGCGTTCGTCAAAGGTGCCGGAGTGCATGTTGCGCTGGGGCCAGGCCATGTCCCAGGGCGCCAGGCCCCAGGGCTCGGGGCTGTCCCAGGCCGTGCCCACCAGGGCGGCGGGGTTTTCCACCTGGGGCAGGGGGCGCGGGGTCAGAGGGGGCGGAGTCGGGGTCTCGGACTCTTCCTTGGGAGGCGGGGCACCCTGCCCCACGGGGTTCTGGGGAACATGGGGGCCGCCGAAGGCCTTGTCCCAGGTCAGGGGCAGGCTGGCAAAGGGGCGCGGCGGGGTGATGCGCCCGTCCGGAGTCCAGAAGCGCTCCCCGAACACGGAGAGCCGCTTTTCCAGTTCGCCCACCCGGATCAGCACCTCGGCGGCCTGGAGCGTGGTATCGCGCGGGGCGCAGCAGCTCCCGGCCACCAGGTACTCGCCGCGCAGCTTGGGCATACCCTGGTCCAGGATGCCTTCGGGGCCCAGGGCCGGGGGCACGGTCTTCCAGAGCTCCTGCTCCGTGAGCAGGGATTCGGGGCCGGCCGGGGCCGTGAGGTCGAAGAAGAGCAGCACGCCCAGCGCCAGGTGGGGCCGCCCCTGAACGAGGATGGGCCTGGGCAGCAGGGACTGGCTGTTTTCCTTGAAAATCTTCATGGTCACACCTTGGTCGTCATGTCCGCCAGGACATTGAAGTCCTCGGCGATGTGGGAGATGGTCCCGGCCATCACGGTCTTGCTCTGCCCCATGCTGGTAATGGCTTGGTTCAGGCGGATGCGCTCCCCCTGGAGGGTGGCCCTGCTCTGGGCCATGGCGGTCTTGGTCTCCGCGACCTCGGTCTTGGTGACATCGAGCTGGGTGCGGGCCTGGACCAGGCTGTCACGGTTCTGGACAACGCCCTGCTTGAGCTCGGTCAGGTGGGTGACGCTCACGCCGAGGTGGGTCTTGTCCTCGGCCAGTTCCGTCTTCAGTTGGACCAGCTCCTGCTTGGAGTTGGCGATGGCGGTCTTCTGCGCTTCCAGCTTTTCTTTCATGGCGCGCATCTTGAAGACCTGCCCGCACATTTCCAGCAGCTCCTCGCTGAGGAGGGTGTCGCTGCCGATGAGGCTCTGGGCGTTGCCGTGCAGGTATTTCATGACGGGTGACCAGGTGTTGCTCCAAGGGTCCTTCATCTCGAAGAATTCCAGGGCATTGATCTCCGTGTCGAAGATGGCCACGATCTTTTCCTTGAAGCCGCCCACGGTGGAAGAAGCCTCGCCGATGATCACCTCGTTCTCCGTGCCGGCAAAGACCTGGAAGGCGTCGTCCGTCTGCATGACCACCCCCGCCTTTTCCTGGGACGGCTCCCAGTTGGGGCTGGCCGGATCGTTGGGCGCGCCGATGCGCAGGAAGGTGTTGGCCGTGGGCGAGTGCATGAGGATGCGTTCGCTGCCCTGCCGGTCCTCGATGTGCAGGAGGTTCTGCCCCGAGGAGGTGAACAGGCTCTTGCTGGCGGTCGCCGCCGTGACCTGGCTCTTGTGCGTGGGGTTGGGCACGGCGGCGGCAATGAAGGGGCGGTCCGGGTCGCCGTCGATGAAGCTCAGCAGCACCTCGGTGCCTTTGTGCAGGGGCAGGTGCATACCGTGGTCCGCCCCCACATAGGGCTGCAGCATGCGCAGCCGGGACGAGGCCTTGCCGTCCTTGCGGCCCGAGAGGTCGAAGGGCAGGATGACCTTGTAGCGTCCGTGCTCGTCCAACTCGGCGTACTGTCCGCTGGTCGCCGCGTCCACCGTGGCGTTGAGCACGCCATGGAACCGGGGCTGGGGCGTGACTCGCAAGGGGCGGAACTGGACCTCCGCCGGGATCAGGGCCGCGGTGTTGCGGTAGAACAGCCCCTCCTCTTCCTTGCCGGGCGGTGGGGTGAATCCGGCCGAGAGATAGGCTGCCTGGCTGCCCTCGTGGGTCATGTGCGTCACCAGGTAGCGCCGGTTCAGGGCAGGGAGGAAGTGCTGCTCCAGGGTCACGGTGTAGCCGGTGCGCAGGAAAGGTACCGAGCTTTCGGACTCGCAGACCAGCCCCCGGCAGGCGTAGGTTTGGGCCCGGATCGTGGCGAAGAGCTGCCCCTCTTCCTGGGTGCGGAAGTGCTCCCCGTAGCTGTAGACCTCGCCCTCGCCGTCCGGGGCGACCTGGGCCCTGGCCTGCAGTTCCAGGCTCGGCTTCTCGTAGTTGTAATCCTTGAGCAGCACCGTGGCGGGCAGCAGGGAGCGGCGGGAGCGAAAGGCCGTGGCCACCTCGTCCTTGTAGGGCGCTTCCAGGCCGGTCTTGGGGCTGTAGCGAAGCGTGCCGCCCTGGGGCATGTCCGTATGGGCCAGGGCCGAATCCGTGATGATCAGCTTCTCCCCGGCGTCCTGCTGCTCGAAGAAGTAGTAGAGACCGTAGCGCTCCATCCAGCGGGAGACGAAGGCGAAGTGGGATTCGCCGTACTGGCAGACGTACTCCCAGGCCGGGTAGCTTTGCTGCAGACGCAGCTCGAAGTCCTGCCCCTTGGCCAGTCCGCCGTCCTGGAGCACGGCCTCGATGAGCTGGGGGCAGCTCTTGTCCAGAAAGACCTGGTTGTGATGGGTGAGGGTGAGCCACCACAGCCGGGGCACCAGCACGGCGCGGTACACCGTGAGCCCGTGCTCCTGCTGCAGCTGCTCGAAGGACTCCAGAATGCCGTGGAAGGGCAGCTTCCCGGCGGGGCGCTCCAGGGTGAACACGGCCGGACTCTGGACCACGGCCGCGCAGTCCAGGTCGCTCTGGGAGGAGACCAGCAGCACCTCGAAGCGGTAGAGCTGGGAAAGCCCTTCCTCGCCGGAAAAGCGGATCACGGTGAAGGTGTCGTCGGGCAGGGCCTGAGACCTGAAGCTGAAGGCGTGGTGCGTGGGCATGGCGTGGTTCCCGTGCTTGGGCCGAGGTTACATGCGGTTCACCGCGGCGGCCACGGTGTTGCAGTTGCCGGTGAGCTGGGTGATTTCCTCCAGCATCTCGGTTTGTTCTTCGCACAAGGTGTTCAGGGTCCCGGCCAGGTCGCTGTTCTCCTCGCTGAGATCGGCGATTTCGCCGCTGATGGTCTGGATGTCCGTCTGCATGTCGATGATTTCCTCGGCCAGTTCCATGTTCTCCTGGGCCAGGCGGGTGGTCTGCGCGGACAGGCGGGTAATGTCCTGGGCCAGTTCGGTCTTCTCCTGGGCCAGGGTCAGTTTCTCCTGGGCCAGAACGGTGGCCTCGTCGGCCAGGGTGCTCTTCTCGCCGGACATGACGGTTACTTCCTGGCCCAGGTCGGTGATCTCCGTGGCCAGGGTGTCCATCTCGGCGATGAGCTTGTCAGCGGCCGCAATTTCCTTGTCCTGGGCGGCCTTGACGCTCTGTTCGGTGACGTACAGTTTATTATGGATGGGGCGGATGTTCTGGTGCATGCCCAGGGTCAAGCCCATTTCGTAGCCGATGATCAGGGTGAGGTTCAATCCCACCACGTTGGTGACGTCCAAGGCGAGGTAGGTCTCGGAGGAATTGCCGAAGATCACGCTGAAGGAGGAGCCGGCCTTGATGGTGAGGGCCTTGCTGGTGTATAGTTTCCACCCCTTGAAGCCGCTGGGGTCCTCTTTTTCCTCCTCGCCACCACCTTCGCCCCCAGACTCGCCCCCAGACTCGCCCCCAGACTCGCCCCCAGACTCGCCGCCGGACTCTCCGCCGGTGGGAGGCGAGTCCCCTGTCTGACCCCCGGTGGGGGGCGGACTGGAGCTGCCCGAACCAGTTGGCACGCCAAGGTTGTTGGGATCCCAGCCCATGTTGTTGCCCGGGGGCAGCCCAGAAGACTCGCCGCTGTTCTGGGAAGTGTCGTCGGACTGCGAGCCACCCGAGGGCGTGGTGACGGCGCCCAGCCCCACGTAGCTGTCCTGTTTCGGGCTGTGCAGCAGCACCTGCTGTTGTCCGTCCAGGTCCTCGAAGAGCACCTGGTTCCCGCTGGCCGTGGCGATGCGCCCCTGGGTGGGGTTGTTCGCCGTCACCAGGCTCGGGGTGACGGGGTTGGGCACGGCGGCCAGGATCAGGGGGCGGTCCGGGTCCCCGGCCTCGCAGGCCAGCAGCACTTCCGTGCCCTTGTGCAGGGGGCAGTGGAAGCCGTGATCCGCGCCGCCGTAGGGCTGGGCCATGCGCAGCCAGGAGGAGGCCCGCCCCTGGTCACGGCCCGAGAGGTCGAAGGGCAGCACCACCTTGTAGCGCCCCTGCTCGTCCAACTCGGCGTAGGTCCCGGATCCGGCGGCGTCGATCCGGGCGTTCAGCACGCCGCTGAAGTGCGGCCAGGGGGTTTCCCGCTTGGGGCGGAACTGCACCCGGGAGGGTATGGCCTCGAAGTTGTTGTTGTAAAGTATGGCCTGACCGCCCCCTTGCCCATGACCGAGCACATCCAGGAGGTAGTCGGTCTGGCTGCCGCTGTGGGTCACGGCAATGGTGAGGTACTCCTGGTTGCAGTCGTTGCGGTAGTGCTGGTCCAGGGTGAAGGTGAAGCCCGAGCGCAGGAAGGGGGCGCTGCTGCGTCCAAAATAGCGCTCCCGGGCGCAGAGCAGTTCCTGGGCGCGAACCGTGGCCAGTTCCTTGGCCTGGGACGGGGTGAGCACGTGGTCGGCGTAGAAATCGAAGGCGCCCCTGCCGGTGGCCTCGACCTGAGCCACGCCCTGCACGTCCAGGTCAGGGGTGCGGTAGTTCCAGTCCTTGACCCGCACCTGCCTGGGCATGGGGGTCTGGCGCAGGATAAAGGCGGTGGCGATCTCGTCGCCGTGGGCGTCCTGCAGTCCCGAAGGGGGGGCGTAGCGCAGGCTGCCCGCCTTGGGCATGGGGGTGTGGGCGGTGTTGCTGTCCGTGATGATCAGG
This sequence comes from uncultured Desulfovibrionaceae bacterium, assembly GCA_964575775.1. Lineage (GTDB taxonomy): Bacteria > Desulfobacterota > Desulfovibrionia > Desulfovibrionales > Desulfovibrionaceae > CAZFCK01. Next base: position 7,632 of record CAZNSV010000037.1, on the reverse strand, counting down.
CGCCCCTGCCCCTGCGGGGTCTGGTCGAAATAGTAGTAGAGGCCTTCACGCTCCATCCAGCGGGAAACGAAGGCGAAGTGTGACTCGTTGAACTGGCAGACGTACTCGCGCTTGGGATAATTGCCGGTCAGGGCGAAGCGGAAGTCGAGATCGGGCTCCAGGCCGCCGTCCCGCAGGGCCGCCTGAAGGAACTCCTGCAGGTTCTTGTCCAGAAAGAGCTGGTTGTGGCTGGTGATGGCCAAGCGGTGCAGGGCGGGCACCAGGCGTGCCCTGTAGATCACGAAGTCGTGGAACTGCTGGGCCTGGGTAAAGGAGGACAGGACTCCGTGGAAGGGCAGGGCCCCGGCCACGGAGTTGATGGTGAACACGGCGGGCTCCTGGAGCAGGGCGCCCACGTCCAGGCCGCGCTTTCGGGAGACCAGCACCAGGTCGAAGGAGAAGAGTCGGGACAACCCCTCCTCGCCGTGGAACTCCAGCACGGAGAAGGTGTCTTCCGCCACGGCCGAGGACCGGAAATGGAATTTCAGCTTGAGTTCCGCCATGAACGCCCCTCTCCTGGAAAGCGTGGAAAACCCGATGTCACATGTCGTTCTGTTCCCCGGCGATCTCGACCAGGGTGTCGCAGAGTTTGCTGGCCTGCTGGGCCAGGAGCATCTGATCTCCGGCCATGCTCATTTTGGTCTGAAAGGTCTCGGTGCGCGTATCCGCCAGCTCCATCTTCTGCCCCACCATTTGGGTCCGGTTCTGGACCACGGCCATGTCGCTCATGGCCACGTGGGTATTGTCGGTGCTCATTTCGGTTTGTTCCTGGGCCAGTGCGGCCTGCTGCTGGACCAGTTGGGATTTGTTCTGGGCCAGTTCCGTCTGCTGGGTGGCCAGGCGGGTGCGCTTCAGGCACAGGCTGTTCTTGTCCTGGGCCAATTTGGTCTGGTTCATGGCGGCATGGGTGTGGTGCTCGGCGCCGGTGAACTTGTGCTCGGCCAGTTCCATCTTGTCCTCGATGACCCGGTGGGTGGAGAGTCCCATTCTCACGGCCAGGGAGTGCAGGGAATTTTTCAGAGGCGCGAACTCGCTGACGTAGGCGAGCTTGGCCCCGAAATTGCCCCCAAGCACGATATTGGTGCGGATACCCGCGGTCTGGCGGTGCTCCCAGCCGAGGATGCACTTGAAGGAGTTGCCCAGGACCACGCTGTTCTTGGACCCGGCCTGGACGTCGAAGACTTTGGAGGTGTTCAGCTTCCACCCGGCCATCTCCTTGCTGGGCGACCAGTCCGGGGGCGGGTCGTTGTGGGAGCCCATGCGGGCGTAACTCTCGGAGGTGGGCGTGCTCAGGAGCATGCGCTGGTTGCCGGCGGCGTCCTCCACGTGGAATTTGTTCTGTCCCGCCGTGGTGAGGCGACACTGGGTCTGGGTGGCGTCCGTCACCTGGCTTGGGTGTTCGGGATTGGGCACGGCCCCGGCAATGATGGGTCGGTCCGGGTCTCCGTCCACAAAGATGAGCAGGGCCTCCGTGCCCTTGTGCAGGGGGAAGTGCATGCCGTGCCCGGCCCCGCCGTAGGGCTCGGCCTTGCGCAGGAGGTGAGAGGCGTGGCCGTCCTTGCGGCCGGAGCGGTCCAGGGGCAGCTGCACCTTGTAGCGGCCCTGCTCGTCCAACTCGGCGTACTTGCCGCTCCCGGCGGCGTCGATGCGGGCGTTGAGCGCCCCATGCACGGTGGGGCGGGGGGTGCCCTCCATACTGCGGTACTGCACCTCGGACGGAATGGCGACGAAACTGACGCGGTAGAACAGTGCCTCGTCCCTGGCCTGGCCCAGCCCGCTGAACAGGTAGCCCTCCTGGCTGCCTTCGTGCTCTGTCTCCACGAGACAATACTCGGTGTTCCAGTCCGATTCGTAATGATCACTCAGGCTGAACAGGCGCCCGCTCTCCAGGAAAGGCGCTCCGGACTCCCCACGCACCACCAGCCAGGGCCAGGCCAGGGCCTCGGCGCGCACCGTGGCCAGCTGCTGGGCCTCGCTGGGCGACTTGACGTTGGGGGCATAGTGGTACTGCTCCCCCAGCCCCTGGTCCTGCACGGTCTTGCTGGCCTGGACCGGCAGATCAGGGGTGCGGTAGTTGTAGTCCTTGATCCGCACGGTGCTGGGAGTCAGGGCGGAACTGCGGGAAAGCACGCTCACGGTCTCGCTGGGCTGTTCGGGTCTGAGATTGGCGGGAGGGGCGTAGCGCAGGGTCCGGGCACCGGAAGGGGCGGTATGGGCCAGCTTGGAATCCGTAACGACCAGCTTTTCGCGGTCCGTCCCCTGCTCGAAAAAGTAGTACAGACCGGCGCGCTCCATGCGGCTGGTGATGAATTGCAGGTGCGACTCGTTGTACTGCAGCACGAAGTCCCTGGCCGGATAGCTCTGCTGCAGGCGCAGCTCGTAGTCCGTCTGGCTGGTGATGCCGCCTTCGTGCAGCAGCTCCACGATGCAGTCCGGAATGCTTTTGCTCAGGAAAATACGGCTGCTGCGGCTCAGTTCCAGCCGTTTGAGCCGAGGCTCCAGGAGCAGCTGGTACACGGTGCTCCGCTCCACCTGGTGCAGGACCGTGAAGTCGGTGATGATACCATGCACGGTGCGGCTCGCGTCGTCGTTGTGAATGGTCAGAGCGGCGGGGGTGTTGAGACACTCGGCGCCGTCCGTGACCGGTCCGCTCCCCAGCAGGGTCAGGTCATAGCGGTAGGGGCGGGAGAGGGCTTCGTGCCCCTTGAGCCGGATGACGGAAAGCTGGGCACTCTGCAGGGCCGCCGAGTTGAAGGAAAACAGGGGCGAGGTCATGGCAGGCTTGCTCCTCCGATCCACGCGCCGCTGCCCTGGGGCTGGGGCACGCCGATCCTGATGCAAGAATAAGGAAGCCTCCCCTGCTCGAGCAGAGGACTCCCCGTTGCGGCATGGTGTCCGGAGCGCGGCATGTCAAGCACCCTGCGGCATGCCGTCGGCGGGGGGATCAGGCCACAAACATGATCCTGGCACCGCAGCCGCTGGAGCAAGGTGTTGGAAACATTCTGCTCCAAGTATTCAGACTATGCGCAGAAAGGTGCGACAAGTCAACAGCGAACCGTGGCGGCAAGAGGCTGGCCGGCTCGAGTCGGGGCGCGATCCCCAAAGCGGAATCAGGGCGGGGTGGTCTGGATGCGGGCGGGGAAATGAACCGGCGTGGGCGCCGGTTCGTCGGGGGCCTGGAAGCTCTCGCCCCCCGCTGCCCGGCGCAGGCGCTCCAGGACGGTTCCGGACCAGCTCTCCTGGAACCCGGAACCGTCGGGCCGGACGGTCCGGCGGGCCAGCTCCTGGGTGGTGAAGTCTGCCCGCAGCTCGTAGCGCTCGAGCCCGTGGGAGAAGTGGACTTCGTAGATCTTGTGGCCGGGTTTTTCCACCATGAGGTTGAGCATGGCCAACCCCTGCAGGGGGTCGTCCAAGGGTGTGGCCTGGCTGCCCAGCCGCAGCACCATGCTGGACTGCTCCCTTGGGGGCGCGCCGGAAAGCCCCACCACGGTCTGGATGCGCGGCGGAGTGAGGTAGTAGCCCACCATGAAGGCCAGGACATGGCTCAGGACCAGCAGCAGGACCAGGGCGCTGCGCAGGAGGCCGCGCCGGGAGGGCAGAAAGCTCTCGCCGTCCATGGCCCCTTCCGGTTCTGCGTGCTGTTCTTGCAGGGTGGACCGCCCCCCCAGGGGGAGAAGCGTCTTGGTCGCCTTCCCTTTCATCGTTCCCCCGACCAGACGGTTTTCCATTTCCTTCATGGTAGCAAAGCCCGGGGGGGCTGTCCATGGCTGCAAGGTTTTTGTGCGCCCGTTCCCATGTCGAGAACGCTCCAGGTTGTCAGGGGCATGGACAAGGGCTCGGGATTGCAGCATACTGACTGCGTCGTCCACCTCTTCCAGCCAAGGAGAACAGACCCATGCAAAGCCTTTGTCGGTCGTTTCTGATGCTGCTGATCGTGCTCCTGTCTGCCGTCGCGGTTCAGGCCGAACCTCCCCTGCCTGCCGCACTGCAGGAGTTCCCGCGTTATCCCAATGCCATAGTCATGGCCACCATGGACATGGGGGGCTCCACCACCGCCACCTTCGAAGTGGCTGCCGAACTCGGTGCCGTCATCGACTTCTTCAATGCCCAGCTGCCGGGGCAGGGCTGGAGCAAGACCATGGAGGCCCGGCAGAACGACGGTGCCATCGCCAACTACGCCAAGGGCAACACCTCCCTGTCCGTGGGGGTGGGGCAGCAGGATGAAGGCAAGGTGGCCTACACCCTGGTGCTCACCGCCCAGTAAGCCCGTTCGATCCTGCACGCAGGGCGGTCCCCCGGGAACGGGTGGGCCGCCCTGTTGCATTTGGGCCGGGAGTAGCCAAGGACGCGAAAATGGGGCAATGATCTCCCGAGCCCCCTTTCGGGGCGCAACCCCAAGCAAGGAGCAGGGAGCATGAGCCGGTTCATGAACGACGACGCACGGCTGCTGGAGCGCGTGGACGCCACCCGCGAGGCGCGGAGCAAGAACGGCCTGGAGGGGCTGACCACGGGGCTGGAGGCGGTGGTCCTCAGCGTGCAGCCCGAGGACCTGAAACCGGCCGTGCAGGAACTCCTCCGCTATACCGGGCTGGTGTTCCAGCAGGCCTTCGAGGATCCCCGGCAGGTCGCCTGCGTGCTGACCAGCAGCGGGGGCGCGGACTTCATCGTGCGCAGCCGCAAAACCGGGGACAATCCCTTCCGCCCCTTCAATCTGGGACCCAAGAGCGCCCACAAGCCCGACGCCCGGCTGGAAACCTTCATCTATGGGACGCGAGACCTGGAGCGCTACCAGGCCCTGCAGCAAGCCCGGGGCGTTCGCTTCCAGACGCAGACCCCCGAACACCACGCGGCCTATGGGCTGGTGCAGACCTTTCCGTCGCCCCACACGGGCAATGCCCTGGGTTTCGTGCAGTGGCACGGGCCGCGCAACTGGCTCACCAGCGACGCCACGCCCCTGGACTGGCGCCCGGAGAAGCCCGAGCTGGCACACCTGGCCAGGATCGGCCGCCTGGATCATTCCGCCACCCGGGTGCGGGCCGACCACCGCGACGACGCCATCATCGAGTTCATGGAACTCACGGACTACGACTTCCAGTTCGCGGTGTACGTGGAGTCGCTGAACTCCATCACCAACGTGGCGCGGCTGGGCGCCGAGGACTACGCCCAGGTCTTCACCTCGGGCATCGCGCCCTTCAGCTCGCTGGAGGAATCCGGCCCCACGGAGAAATTCATCCACAACTACGGCTTGCGGGTGCACCATCTGGCCCTCGAAACCCGGGACATCCTGGAGGTCTACCCGGCCCTGCGCGCCGACGGCCTGGAGTTCCTGGTTGAATTGGTGGGCTCCCGCGAAGAGGGGCTGCACCAGACCTTCTCGGCCATGTCGCCGCACACCTTCCTGGTGAACGAGTACATCCAGCGCTACGACGGCTTCGACGGGTTCTTTACCAAGAGTAATGTAACCGAGCTGACCAGAGCCACGGAAAAACAGTGATTTAGGTGTAACGTCGGGGTGTTGTGCTTCGGCGTTGCCGGGGATGCTTCCGTGGGCGGGCCCTGTGGCTGGCGAGCGTGGGGCAATGGGGGCTCGGTCACGACTGAGGCCGCCACGGACACTCCAGGGGCGCACCCGACGGCCATTGACATGGACCAGTGCTAGCATTAGTGATATCACACGAGGCAGCGCTTTGAGCAGAATCGAGAAGATCGTGCGGCAGATGGCAACCGCCCCCCCAGAATGTCCGCTACAGCGACCTGGTGGCAGTATGCGATCACTTCTTCGGGGCTCCACGACAAGCTGGTACGAGTCACAAGGTCTACAAAACGTCCTGGCCGGGCGACCCTCGGGTGAACATTCAGGACAGGCAGGGCCTGGCCAAGCCCTATCGGGTGCGGCAGGTCCTGGCAGCGCTCAAACGGCTGGAGGAGGGCGGGAGATGAACGCGAAGCACTATGCCTATCGTGTGGTCTGGTCGGAAGAGGATCAGGAGTTCGTCGGCCTGTGCGCGGAGTTTCCGAGCCTTTCCTGGCTGGACGGGGAGCAGGGCGCCGCACTGGAGGGGATCGTGCGCCTGGTGGCCGCTACCCTGGCGGACCTGGAGGCCTCGGGGGAACCGGTTCCGCAGCCCCTGAGCCTGACCAGGTTTTCCGGCAACATCTCCTTCCGCACCACCCCGGACACGCACCGCGCCCTGGCCATGGCGGCAGCGGAGCGGGGTGTCAGCCTGAACCGGCTGCTCAACGCACTGGTGGCCAGGCAGTAGTCCGTAGTTTGTCATGTGTTACGGATGTCTGTTTTTTGAAATAAGCCTGGGGTTCATCACCTAGTTGCAGTTGGCTTGCCCATGTGATTCTTGAGTGTATTTGTCTATGTGTCCCGCAAGTTGTGCAACTTTATTGGCTAGGTTTATTAGTATTCTTTGCTGATCTGCCATGAGTCTGGCGTAGTCATTGGTTTCTGAATTTGAAAAGTTGTGATATGTTACAACGTGGTTAGATATTATATTATCTATTTCTGTTTCAATTTGCGTTGCTTGAAAGATGATCTCTGAATTGGCAATTTCGTTGAGCATTGGGCGATGTTTTGATAATAATACAGTTAGATCGTGGCAACAAGTCTGGGTTTTGTTTGGGTCTGGCAATGAGGCGTTCTCTTTTATTGTGCGTGCTAGTTCAAAAAGTTCTATGGATATGCTTCTAAACGTCACTACTTTTCCTGCCTTGATCGCGGCTTCTTTTGCTTTTTTCGCTTCTGCTTTGGCGCTTTCTGCGGAGTAATAACTTCTGATTGAGTAGTAGATGCCTATCAGGCTTAGCAGGAAGAATGTTGGAAACTCAATTTTTGGTAATAGTTGTTCTACAAATTCCGGCATCGTGTTGGCTCCATTCGGGCTGTGGTGGATTCCTCCTTGGTGCTAGATTGTTGGTATCGTACTGTCGCATATAATGCAATGTGGCCGTGGAGGGTGCGCAGTTTCTTTTCAAGCCAGGCAAACCTGGTTGCGGCCGTTGCGCTTGCAGGTGTAGAGGGCTTCGTCGGCGCGGGCGATCATGGTTTCCAGCGTATCCCCGGGGCGGTGCTCGGTGACGCCGAAGCTGACGGTGATGCGCAGGTCCGTGTCGAAGACCTGCTCCTGGAGCATGAGCCGGAGTTTTTCGGCCAGGGATTGGGCGGCGCTGCCCGGACTGGCCGGGAGCAGCAGCACGAATTCCTCGCCCCCCCAGCGGGCGAAGAGGTCGTTTTTGCGAATGGCGGCCTGGATGCTGTCGGTGGTCTGGCGCAGCACCTCGTCTCCGGTCAAGTGGCCGCGGGAGTCGTTGATGCGCTTGAAGTGGTCGATGTCGAGCATGACCAGCGAGAAGGTTCCGCCGTAGCGCTGGGTCCGGGTGAGCTCCTGCTGAAAGATTTCGCTGAACTTGTGGCGATTGACGGCGCCGGTGAGCTTGTCCGTGGCGGCCAGCAGGTCTTTTTCCGCCAGCAGCGCTTCCACCAGCCGCAGGAGCTTGTTGAAGTGCCCGGCGAGATGGTCCAGTTCGGCGTTGCCCCCGATCTTGAGCCGGTAAGAGAAGTTGCCGGTCTTGATGACGCTGCCG
>CAZNSV010000036.1:0-14083 GCA_964575775.1 uncultured Desulfovibrionaceae bacterium | reverse complement strand
CCACGGCCAGCAGCGACTTCAGACCGCCCAGCGGGCCCAAGGGTTCGGCCTGCTCCGGCCGCTCGGGCATGAGCTCGAACCGCGCCGCCGGAAGCCGTTCTTCGCGTCGAGGCACGAACTCCAGGAGCTTGCTGCGCAGGGCCGCGGCAGGTGCCGCGCCGCCCTCGGCCTCCAGGGCGGAGCACAGGCGGTGCACCGTGTGCATGGGATCGTCGGTGAAGTGGCAGACCCGGGCCAGCTGCTGCACCACGTCCTCGGGCAGGCGGGCGGCCTTCTGGGCCTTGAGCAACAGGTCGGCCGCGCCCCGGGAATCGCCCCGACGCAGCATGCCCTCGAGGCTCGAGGCCAGGGGATCCCTGGCTGCGGGGTGCCGCCGCCGCAGTTCCTCGTGCACGGCGTAGGCCCTGGCGTACTTGCCCTGCAGCAGATAATGCTCGGCCGAGGCCTGCAGGCTGCGGCGGGCCTTGTCCGGGTGCCCCAGGGCCAGTTGGCAGCGCGCCAGACCGTGCAGGGCCGTGGCCTGGTCCGGAACGCTGTCCAGCACCTGGGTGAAGAGGGCCTGGGCCGGGGTGAATTCCTTGTTCCGCAAGTGGACCACGGCCTTTTGCAGCAGCTCCTCCACCGGGTCTTCTTCGGGCTCGTTCTGCCGCGCATACCCCTCCAGGGCCAGGGTAAAGGCCGCCAAACCGGGCAACTGCCCTTCCTGCCGGGCCCCGGGCAGCTCGCCCCGCAGGGCCGCGGCCACCTTGCGCCCAAAAGCGGCCAAGGAATAGGGGCGCAGCAGGTAGCCGGAACATCCGGCCTCCAGCGCGTCCAGCACCGCCTGGCGGGTGTTGTCCACCGAGACCATGATCAGGGGCGTGTCCTGGTGTTCCGGATGCAGCCGTAAGAGCTTCACGAACTCCAGACCGCTCATGTCCTCCAGCCGATCGTCGCAGATGACCAGACGCAGGGAGCCCCCGGCCGCGATGCGCGCCGCCTCCACCCCGGAGCGCAGCAGCAGCGGTTCCTGCTTGAGCAGCGTGCGCAGGCACTTGCGGTCGGCCCGGGCATGCTCCCTGTTGCCGCTCACCACGAGGACGTCCGCCGCGCTCAGCGCCAGCCCCGTCTGCTCTGTCCGTTCTTCGTTCATGCCGCTCTCTCCCTGGGCGAATCCGGGTTGTTCTCTGCCCTGCAGCGGGATAATCGGCCTGGGCGGGAAAAACTTTAGAGCGTCTTCGCCTTGAACACGAACCCCTCCTGGTACAAGTTCTCAGTGTTTCAGCGAGGTTCACCCAGTGGGGTGGCTGCGGCTGCACCCCGGAGTCGGTGGGTCGGCACACCCGCCTCCGGCCTGAGCGAACCTGTATCGAACTCGTGATTTTCCTTGACAGGAGCGCCCCCCTGTTCCATGAATCAGGCTAGCGTCAAGAAAGGTGAATCCCGAAAGCATGCAAAAAGTCGTCTCCATCTCCGCCATGGAGTATTCCCGCTCTCCCGCGGACGTTCTCGTCACCTACTCCCTGGGCTCCTGCATCGGCGTCACGGCCTACGACCCACAGACCCGCGTGGGCGCCATGATCCATTGCCTCCTGCCCCATGCCGGGGTATCACCGGACAAGGCAGCGCAAAATCCGTTCATGTTCGTCAGTTCCGGGGTGGTGGAGATGATCAAGACTCTGCTCAAGATCGGCGCGTCCCGCGAACGGCTGATCATCAAGGCAGCCGGAGGCGCCAAGATGATGCGGGTGAACAACATGTTCGACGTGGGCGCCCGCAACGCCGAGACCCTGCTCAAGCTCCTGCAGCACAATCGCATGCGGCTGGCCGGTCAGGACTTCGGCGGCAGCATCCCCAGAACCATGTCCCTGCAGATGGAAACAGGCAAAGTTCTCATCAAGTCCCTGCGGGTGGAGCGCGAGATATGAGCAAACGCGAGGCGATCCTCAAGAGCCTGGAGCGAATCCCGCCCCTGCCCGCAGCGGTGGGCAAGTCCCTGGCCCTGCTGGGGGACCCCGATGTGGACCTGAGCGAAATGGCCCGCGCCATCGAGCTCGACCCCGGCCTCACGGCCAACATCCTGCGCCTGGCCAACTCCTCGGCCCTGGGCAGCATGCGCAGCATCGGCACCGTGCGCGAGGCCCTGGTGCGGCTGGGGGCCAAGCGCGTCGGGCAACTGGTCATGGCGGCGGGGGCGGCCCCGCAGCTCAGCCCCGAAACCATCGGCTACGACCTGCCCCCCGGCGCCTTGCTGGAGCACTCCATCGCCACGGCCCTGGCGGCCGAGGAACTGGCCCGGGCCTGCAAGATTCCGATTCCCGAGCACGCCTTCACCGCCGGGCTGCTGGCCACGGTGGGCAAAACCGTGCTGGCCGGGTTCCTGAACGTGGATGTCACCCCCATCCTAGAACTGGCCCACTCGGAAATGATCCCCTTCCAGGAGGCCGAACGCCGGATCCTGGGCATCGACCACGCCGAGGTCGGGGCCCTGCTTCTGGAGCGCTGGAACCTCCCGGCCAGCATCGTGGACGTGGTCCGCAACTACCTGACCCCCGACGACTACCCCGGGGTCAACACCACCCTGGACCTGGTGCATGCAGGTGAGGCCCTGGCCAAGCTGAGCAGCATCGCCCTGGGCGTGGACGGCCTGCACTACCACCCCTCCACCCTGGTGGTGGAGCGTCTGGGCCTGACCCCGGAAATCGTGGAAACCGTCATGGCCTCGGTGGTGGACAAGGCAGCCGAACTGCGCGAGGCCCTGGGGGCCTGAGGTGGCGACGCGCGGCCTCGCACTCCGCACCCTGCTGGCGCTCTGCGCCCTTGTCCTGCCCTGTGCGGCATACGCTGCCGCCCCCTCCGCCCTTCCAACGCCGCGCATCGCCATCGACGTGGGGCACGGCGCCCTGCAGCCCGGGGCCACCAGCGCCAGGGGGCGCAGCGAATACCTCTTCAACCGCGACCTGGCCGGGGACATCCTCCAGGCCCTGCAGGACCTGGGCCTGGACGGAGCCTTCGTGCTCGACGCGGGGCGGAAGAAGCGCAGTCCGGCCGAGCGCGCCCGCCTGGCCGCCCGCCACGGCGCCGCGTTGCTGCTCTCGGTGCACCACGATTCCGTCCAGCCCCACTACCTGGAGCCCTGGACCTTCGAGGGGCGTCTGCTGCGCTTCTGCGACCGCTTCCAGGGCTACTCCCTGTTCTACTCCGAGAAAAACCCCCGGGCCGCGGACAGCCTGCGCCTGGCCCGACACATCGGCGCGGCCATGCGCCGGGCCGGCTACGCCCCCACAGCCCACCACGCCGAGCCCATCCCCGGTGAAAACCGCGATTTCGTGGATCCGGAAAACGGCGTCTACCGCTTCGACGATCTGCTGGTGCTCAAGACAGCGACGCTCCCGGCCGTGCTCTTCGAGGCCGGGGTCATCGTGCACCGGGAGGAGGAGCTGCGCCTGCAGGACCCCGCCCAGCGGAGCCGCATGGCCCGGGCCGTGAGCCTGGGGCTGGCGGAGTACCTGGAGCACCCGGTACCGCCCCCCCTTGCCGCACCCTGATCCGGCCCGATCCGGCCCGATCCGGCCCGATCCGGCCTGATACTGCCTGATACTGCCTGAAGGGGTGTGCAGGCCGCGTTCAGCGTAAGGGAAGCTGTACGTACATTTTCGTACCGACGCCGAGCTCGGATTCGGCCCAGATGCTGCCGTGGTAGTGCTCCACGATCTGCTTGCAGATGGCCAGGCCCAGGCCCGTGCCCTTGGTGATGCCCAGGGTGTCCTGCCCCACCTGGTAGAACCGGTCGAAGATGCGCTGCAGCTCCGTCTCCGGGATGCCCGCCCCGGTGTCCGCCACCCAGAGCAGCACGGCATCCTGGCGTTCCTCGGCCCCCACCTGGATCATGCCCTGCTCGGTGAACTTGGCGGCGTTGCTCAGCAGGTTCACCAGCACCTGGGCCATGCGGTCGGGATCCAAGGTCAAGAGGGGCAGGGACTCGGGCAGCCGCACCTCGAGGCGCACGTTGGGCTTCTGCATGAAGACCCCGCTCATGGTGGCGGCGGCGTCGCGGATCAGCTGTACCAGGTCCAGGGGCTGGTCCTGCCAGAGATAGCGCCCCTCCTCGATGCGGGAGATGTCCAGCACGTCGTTGATCAGCCGCGTGAGGCGCTCCCCTTCCTTGGCGATGATGTCCAGATTCTCCCGAATCTGACGGCCACGCCGCTCCAGTTCCGGGCTCTCTTCCTCCAAGGGGGCGAAGCTGCGGTCGAAACTGCGCCGGACCATCTTGGCAAAGCCCAGAATGGAGGTCAGCGGGGTGCGCAGGTCGTGGGACACCGTGTCCAGGAAGGCGCTCTTGAGCCTGTCCAGGTCCTTGAGGCTTTCGTTGGCCCGCTGCAGTTCCTCCGTGCGCTGGGCCACCAGTTCCTCGAGCTCGAGCTTGCTGCGCTGCAGGATCTCCCGGGCCTTCTTGATGTCCGAGATTTCCACGAAGGTCTCGATGAGCACGGACTCGTCATCCAGGCGCACGGCCACCGCGCTCTTGACCACGGGCAGCAGCCGTCCGTCCCGGGTGCGCATGTCGCATTCCACGCGATCCACGTGCTTGCCCAGATCCAGGATGGGGCATTCGCCCTGGCGCCGGACGCAGAGGGTGTCGTGGCAGCGGAGCCCCACGATGTCCTGGGCGTATTCGAAACCGAGTTCCTGCAGGGCCGCTCGGTTGGCCTGGCGGATGGTCCGGTCCTGCCCCACAATGAGCACGCCGAAGGGAATGGAGTCGATGAAAAGCCGCAGATTCTTGTGGGAGCGTTCCAGTTCGGTCATGGAGCGCCGCAGGTTCTCGTGCAGGGCGGCATTGTGCAGCACCCCGGAAAAGATCCCGGCCATGGACTCCAGGAAGAGGCTCTGGGCGGAGTAGTCCTTGGGCTGCAGCGAGGCCAGGGCCAGGATGCCCGTGATCCGCCCCCCAGCCAACAGGGGCAGGGCCACGAAGGATTGAATGCCGGACGCCTTGCATTCCGGGTTGCTGCAGCGCTCGTCCCGGTGGATGTTCAGGGAGTAGACGGGCTGCAGCTTGGCCGCGGCCAGGCCGCAGAGGCACTCGCCGAGCTTGTGCCCCGCGAAGCGGTCCACATCCACCCCCGGCACCGCGGAGTAGAACTTCTCCAGGAGCAGGTCCTGCCCTGCGGCCGTGTAGAACAAGGCCAGGTCGGGTTCCATGATCCGGACCAGGGAGTCGAAGGCCCACTGCTTGACGCCCTCGATGGAGTGCTGGGCCGCGATGTCCAGACTCAGGGCGTAGAGCACCGACACCTCCACGTCCCGGCGCTTCAGGGCCTGATCCGTGCGTTTCTGCTCCGTGATGTCCCGGAAGTAGACCGCGACGCCATCCGCACAATAGCGCACGGCATGCACCGCAAAGGCGCCGGAGATGCGGTCGTCCTTGTACTCCACCTGCTCCCGCTGCCAGGGCTGCCCGGTACGGACCACCTCGACGTAATGCGCGGGGATGTCGGTATCGCGCAGGGCCGGGAAGGCCTCCTGGATGGTGCGCCCGAGATAGTAGCGGTTGTCCAGCCCCAGGATGCGGTCCGCGGCGGGGTTGGCACCCTGGAAGAGCAGCCTCCCCTCGGCGTCCAGCCGATAGAGGTGCACGCCCACCGGCAGCCCTTCGAACAGGGCCCGACACTGGGCTTCGTCCAGGGAAAAGCCCTGTGGTTGTCGCTCATCTCGCGTCATGGGCTGGCCTTGACTGGGGATTGCCTGGAGCCACCAGGAAGCTGGTCGTCCGCCGGAACCGACCGGTGGCCTTTGCTGGGCGCAAAAGTAGCAAACAGGGCACGCCCTTGACCATGATTGATCGCCGGTATGTCATGCCGTTTCCGAATATCCTCTTGCCCTGCCCCGCGCAACCTTATCCTTGCCCCGGGAGGACACCCCCCGCGTCAGCGCCGCCAGCCGGTCATGACCCTGGCCAGGACCTGCTGCAGGTCCGCAAGTTCCGTGGGCTTGGCGAGGTAGTCGTCCAGCCCCGCGGCCAGAAAACGCTCGCGATCGCCCCCCATGGCATAGGCCGTAAGCGCCACGATGGGCACCTGGGCCTTGTCCTCGCCCGCCTTGCCGCCACGGATGGCCCTGGTTGCGGCCACGCCGTCCAGCACCGGCATCTGCACGTCCATGAGCACCACGTCGAAGTCCGCGGCCCCGAGCGCCTCCACGGCCTGTTGCCCGTCCGCCACGGCGGTCACCACGCAGCCGCACTTCTCCAGCTGCCTGGCCGTGGCCAGCCGGTTCACGGCATCGTCCTCGGCCAGCAGGACCCGGCAGGCCTGGGCCTGGGGCTCCCCTGGGGCCTCGCTTCCGCCAATTTCTGGAGCGGCGGCCTGGGGCAAGGCAAAGACGATGCAGAAGTGGAAGGTGGAACCCTGGCCCAGTTGGCTGGACACGGCCATGGTCCCCCCCATGAGCGAGACCAGATGCCGGGAGATGGACAAGCCCAGTCCGGCGCCCTGGTAGCGACGGGTGTAGCCCTGGTCCACCTGGCTGAAGGGTTTGAAGAGGCTGTCCAGACTGTTGTCCGGGATGCCCCGGCCGGTGTCGGCCACCGAGAAGAGCACCCGATACTGACCCGGGGCGGCGTGGGGCAAGGGATAGGCCTCCACGGTCACACTGCCCTGCTCCGTGAACTTCAGGGCGTTGCCCACCAGATTGGTGAGCACCTGCTGCAGCCGTGCCGCATCGCCCAGCAACTGCCCGGGAATGGCCGGATCCACGTAGAAACGCAGCTCGAGCCCCTGCTGCCGCGCCACGGGGCGGAAGAGCTGCTCCACCGCGTGCAGGGCATCCCGCAGGTCCAGCGGTTCGAACTGGATCAAGAGCTTGCCCGCCTCCACCCGGGAGAGGTCCAGGATGTCGGAGAGCAGCCGGGTCAGCCGCCGAGAGGACTGGATGGCCGCCAGGGCGTACTCCTTCTGCTCCTGGCTGAGCTCCGTCATGGTCAGCAGCTGCAGCATGCCCAGGATGCCGTTGAGGGGGGTGCGGATCTCGTGGCTCATGTTGGCCAGGAACTCGGACTTGCTGCGGTTGGCGGCCTCGGCCGCCTCCTTGGCCGCCACCAGGGCGTCCCTGGTGCGCTGGAGCTCCGTGATGTCCTGCACCGAGCCGTAGAGGCGGGTGACCGCGCCCCGGGTGTCCCTGTCCGCCACGCCGCGCACCAACAGGGAGCGCCGCGTGCCGTCGGGCAGCACGCGCCCCAACTCGAGCTCGAAGGGCACCCCCTCTTCCAGGGTCCTGGTGACCGCGGCGTGCAGCCTGACGGCGTCCTCGGGCGGATACAGGGCCAATTGCCCCGCATAATTGGGCGGGGGCAGGGCCGGGTCCAGTCCGAAGATCTCGTACATCTGCGCCGACCAGGACACCTCGTCTCGACCGGGCAGCCACTCCCAGTCACTGACCTGGGCTACGCGCTGGGCCTCTTCCAGCCGGGCCGTGGTGTGCTGCAGGGCCTCCACCAGGCGCCGGTATTCCGTGACGTCCCACACGGTGGAGATGGCGAGATTCTTCTCGGGCACGGGGATGTTGCGGGCCGAGACGTAGCGGGTCTCCTCTCCCTTGCGGGTGAGGGGTACGTCCTCCCAGACCATGCGGGCCGGGTCCCCGGAGGCGCAATCGGCCAGGACCCGCTGCCGGATCTGTTCCCGGAATTCCGGGTCCTCGTACACCGCGCTCCAGAACATGTCGTCGTCGGCCAGGGCCTCGCGGGTGGTGCGGTACAGGGCCGGGAACTTGTCGTTCATGTACGAGAAGCGCACAGCCGGGTCCACGGAATTGACCGCAATGCCCAGGGGCAAATTGTCCATCACCGCCCGGATGAACGCCTCACTCTCCCGCAAGGCGTCCTCGATGCGCTTACGCTCCGTGATGTCCAGGGACATGGACAACACGCAGGGGCGCCCCTCCGGCCCGTAGCGAATGGGCAGGAGCTTGTTCTGGAACCAGCGGGGACCATCGGGCAGGGAGACCCGCACCTCCCAGACCTGCGGCTCCTGACCCGCGATGACCTCCCGGAAGCGTTGCACCAGCTGCTGGGCCTCCTCAAGGGGCAGCAAGTCCCCGATGAAGCGTCCCACCACATCCTGAGGGGTGCCCCCGCCAGACATGTTCCTGGCGGCGCGGTCATTGACGAACAGAAACTCCCCATCCGCCGTGAACACGGAGAGGGTTTCCTGGATGCTGTTCACCACTTCCCTGTAGCGCTGCTCGCTCTCCCGCAGGGCCCGCTCCATGACCTTGCGTTCCGTGATGTCGATGTGCGCGCCCATGGCGCGTACCGCCCGCCCCCGCACATCCGTGATCACCGAGCCCAAGGCCAGGATCCAGCGCCAGGAGCCGTCCTTGTGGCGAAACCGGAACTCCAGCTCGAAACTGTCCCGCGCCTGGTCAATGGCCTCCCGGACCAGGACCAGGGCCCCGGGCAGGTCCTCGGGGTGCACCCGCCCCTGCCACTCCTCGAAACCGTCGCCGATCTCGTATTCTTCATAACCGATCTGGCGCTTCCACTCCCGGGAGTAGAACACCCGCTCCGTCTCGATGTCCCAGTCCCAGAGCCCCACCTTGCCGGCCTTGACCGTGGCCTCGAGCTGCAGCAGCACCTCGCGCAGGGCCTCCTGGGTGCGCATGCGCTCCGAGACGTCGTCGTAGATGGCCACGATCTCGCCGCCGGGCAGGCGAAAGATACGGTTCTCATACCAGCTGGAAAAATGCTGGTCCACGTAGAGCCTGGACGGCAGGGTCTCGGGAACCCCGCTGCGCCAGACCCGCTGGAGGACCTCGACCAGGCCGTACTCGTCGATGTTCGGACGCAGTTCCAGCAGGGATTTGCCCAGCACCTCCTCCTTGGCCTTACTCTCCAGACGCAGGCTGGTGGCGTTGAAATCCTTGACAATGTAGTCCGCACCGCTGGCTCCCTGGTCCCGGACCTCGTAGATGGCGGCCCCGCTGGGCATGTTGTCGAAGAGCCCCCGCAAGAGGCTCTCCCGGACCCGCAGGGCCTCTTCTGCCCGCTTGCGCTCCGTGAGGTCCACGCCCAGGCAGGTAACGGACTGAATGCCCCCACGCAGGTCGCGGCTGAGCACGTTGAACCAGGCCACGGTGAGCCGCTCCCTCGACTTGGTGAGGATCTCGTTCTCGTAATGAGCGTGCCCCAGAATCTCTCCGGCCCGCATAACCTCCGTGAACACTTGGCGGACCCTGGCCTGTTCGTGCTCCGGGATGCAGAGCTCGAACCAGTCCCGCCCCAGCACGCCCTCTTCGTCCCAGCCTGTAACCGAGAGAAAATGCTTGTTGGCGAAGACGATCTTTCCGGCCGGGGTCAGTCTGACGCCCAACTGGGGCGCGTGCACCAGGATGTTGCGCCACATCAGCCCGCTCTCGCGCAGCGCTTCCTCCATCTGCTTGCGCTGTGTGAGATCCAGCACCTGTTCCAGATACAGGGGCGCTTCCGCGTCCGCCCCCTGCAGCCGACTGGCCATGACCATGCCCAGGGCCTCGCCGTCCTTGCGCAGGTAGCGTTTTTCCAACTGGTAGAAGGGGATGTCGTTGCGCTGGAGCTGGGCTTGCAGGCGCAGGTTTTCCGAAAGGTCGTCGGGGTGGGTGATATCGTCCAGCCGCAACCCGTAGATGGCTTCCTCGGGCAGCTGCAGGAGGCGACAGTAGGCCTGATTGGCCAGCACCAAACGATTTTCCGCGTCCAGAAGGGCAATGGCCAAGGGGGAGCGCTCAAAAATTTCCCGGAACAGAGCCTCGCCCTGCCTGGTGGCCAGGCGCTGCCTGGGGTCCGCAAAGCCCGCGCCGAGACACCGCTGCCCCGCCAGGACTTCGAGCGCCGCGATCCGGGCTTCGGCAACCTGCAACGCCGCGAGTAATGCCTCTTTACTGCTGTTGGCATCCAGCCCCATACCGGCCCCCTCTGCCCGTCAGTTCGCCTGCGGACGGAATGAATCCCCCGTAGTTTATCTTCGATATTGCAGCATAGATTTGTCCCAAAGTCCAGGCGCGTTTGACGCTGGCGACGGGGACCATGCAGGCGACGGTGGCCACGCCCAACCCGCAAAGCAGGACAAGACACCGGAGGGGCACGCAGACGAAGTGCCCGACCCGGGTGCAGCAAGCCCAGCCCGGGTGCAGCAATGCCTGGCCCGGGTGCCGCGAGAAAAATCCGTAACTGCCGAGAAAGCGCTTGACAGCGCCCTGCGGTGGAGTCTAAAAGGTCTTCTTCAACGCGCCCGTAGCTCAGCCGGATAGAGCGCCGGACTACGAATCCGTAGGCCAGAGGTTCGAATCCTCTCGGGCGCACCAGAAAAATCAAGCCCTTACGGTGAATAGCCGTGAGGGCTTTTCGTTGTGCTAACCCCTCGCTAACCGCAGCCCCCACCCCCACTAGTTTTGCATGGAAGTTTGCAAAGCATGAAAAGCGGGTGTGAGTCGAGTTAAAGCGAGGTAGTACCTTCCACTTACTTTGAAAATTTTTGTCACTTACTTTGAAAAACTACCTGCACACGATAAGCAAAGCCATTTACTACGAATAACACATCTGCTCCCGCTCGGGGATGCCAGCACCAGCTTCTGTCACCCCGTTCTCAGTTACCACAGCCACTCGCCACGGATACGCTTTCATCATGCAACCTGATGAACGGCTTATAACTTGTGCACATGTTTAGTCACAGAAGAAAATGCGCGCCTTGTGGCAACGACAACAACTTGTGCTTAAGAAAGGGGCTATTGCTATCAATGCATCCCAGTGCTAGTCGAGTGTTAAAGCGGACCTCACTTTCTGGTTAATTCAGCGACTATCAGCCGTCCATTCGTAGCAACTTCAAAAATTTCTTGACGCCCACAAGTGACACACTAAAGGACCAGGCTAATAGCGCTATGACACCCTAATACAGAGCTGTCAAGCTGGACAATACACGCTGAAAGCTGAAAAGTTATGTGATCAATCTTGCTTGAATCTCCACTGCCTTCGCTAGAAGTTTCATGAAATATACAGCGTTTTTGTGAGATTAAATAGCCAAGCGTCGTGAAATAAAGGCGCTCCCAATCCGCCATGCTTTCCAGTACTCTTACAGCTCAACAGTCAGCTTACAACCCGCCATAGACACTCCTGGTCACTCCCGATGCGCTGCGGATACGGCTTGCCTGAGAGGCCGCAAGACGCCATCGGGACGCGACCCAATCGGCATAGCCTGGGGCTGTGGTGGAGCCGTAGAGATCGTAGAAGTGGGGGCTTTGATTCATCGGCACCCCCAACAGTCTAATTTTTACATAGCCCAGACTCAGAGCCACCAGGACTCCGAGGTGTCCTGAACCGGCGGGAGCGAATTCAGGTGAAGTTGCCCTCCAGACGGCAACGGAATCGGCCAAGTCCTGTTGCTGTGGTTGGCGTCGGTAAGCATGCAACCACCCTACGCGGGGACGGCGGAAGGCCCGCCGCAGCCCCGCCAAGGACGGCTCCCACTCCGCCCAGTGCATGCTAACGGCATGGTACACTGTATCAATGAAGGGGGCGGCATGGTTGAGGGTCAGGACGTCGCCCACAATCCCATACTTGCTGATATCGTCCACGACACAGGCCGCTGTGCCAAGGACAGTCACCGCATCCGCCGAACGCTCCGGCAGGGCCATGGGTTGAAGAAGGGCAAGGGGAGTCATGCCACCATCAACCTCAATGCGTCCAGGGAGTACATGGTTTCTCCGCGAGGATCCGCCAAACTACCAATTACGGGCACAGCGCTGATTGGCATCTCGCCAACACGCCAAAATACACTGCGCGAAACCCCGTCATGCAACCTGAGCTCCATGCGTCTGTACGGTTCTGCCGCCCACTCAGACAAGGTCAGGAGAAGAGAGCGCCTCACCCACACGCCGCCTCCCAGTGTAATGGGACGACCCGCATCATTGTTCCGCGCCACCGCAAACAAGATCAGACGCCCCTGGAGCGTATACTTGTATGATCCAGCCACAGGAGTCCAATCCAGCTCATCCTGCCAGATCAGGTTGTCAGGCAACTGCAGCCCATCCAGGGTTATCATTATCTGCTCCGGTGCGACCTAGCAGCGCGGGACAAGGCCCCCACCAGCCCCCGCAGCACTTCGTCAGTTCCCTGCACGGGGTACCCTTGCCCTCCAACCTGCAGGGTCACAGTGCCCCAGTCTTTCCCCCCGCCGGAGGTGTGGCCGGAGGGAGCCTGTCCGACGACTCCGCCGGATGCGAAGCGGGGCAGCTGTCGTAAGTAGTTCATCACCTGTGCCTCGCGGCTGTTGATCAAATCGATCATGGACGCCCCGCCCATGGCTTCCACAGCACCGGGTGTCAGGACCGCTTCGCCGGGCATCACGAGAGCCAACACACTGTCCTGGCCTTTGGTCCCCAAATGAGACGGGACCACCCCGCCCTGAGCAAACCGCGGCAGTGCGGAATATTGCGCACCCTTGCGTTGGGGCACCGCGACAGTGGGATAGCTGCGTTGGGCCACTGCGACAGTGGGGTAACGGCTGCGAACCCCAACGAGCCCCCCCTGGGAGAGAAATTGCTTGAATCCGGAGACGCTGAGCGTGCCGTAGCTGCGCTCCAACTCGGCCAGGGCGGCATCGCGCTCGATCTCCAGGTCCTGGATGTCGGTCAGCCACTGCCTGTACAGCCCCCGCAGGGACAACCGGCCCGACGACATGGTCTCGTCGCCCGTGGCGGCGTAGCTGTCGTAGCTCTTGTCCGCCCCACGCCGGGCCTCGCGCAGGGCCGCACGGATGTTGTTGCTCGCCTTGCGTTCCGCCTGCGCCTTCTTGCTGGTGTATTGCCGTGACAGAGCCGCTTCCTTCTTGAGGGCCCTGGACTGCTCCTGCTGCTGGAAGAAATTGCTGCCCTTGCTGTTGCCCGCCTTCTTCTCCGTCATGGTGCCGTGGCGCTCCCAGGCCGCCTCGCGCGCCTTGTCGAACTCCTCCTTCAAGTCCGCCAGCTTGTCTTCGGTTTCCTGGGCCACGCGCTCCACTTCTTCCTGGTAGGTCTCGGCCAGGGTCACCAGGTCCTGGCGCAGCTCCTCGATGATGGCCACCAACTCGATGCGGATTTCCTCCAGGGCGTCGGCCAGCTCCGCGTTGCCGTTGGACCTGGCCTGCTTGATCTTGGCGTTGTACTCGGAGCTGATGGCGTCTTTTTGCTGCTGCAAGGCCGCGCTGGCCTTGCCCGCCGTGGCGAGCTTGGTCTCGGTGGAGGCTGAGCTGTCCTTGAACACGGTCAGCGAATCCAGGGTGATGCCCAGGGCAGAGCCGAGGTAGGAGGCCGGGTCGCTGCTGAGCTGATCGACCTTCAGCCGCGCCTGCAGCCGGTCGCGCTTCTCCAGGATCTCCGCCAGCAGCTGGTCATAGGAAATGGCCCCCCACTTTGCCCCCGTCACCTCCCCGCCGGATGCGTACTTGGGCACAGCGGTCATAAACTCCCGTGGCAAGACCAACCCGCCATGGGCATAACGGGGCAGGGCCTGCACCGGCACTTGCCCCATATTGAGGGCCTGCAGTGCAGGCACGCCGTACTTGGCTACTGCGGAACGCCGCAGTACGAACTCCCCGCGCATCAGGAGGGCCGGGACATCGTCGACCGTGCCGGATCCCTGCATGATCAATGAGCTAGCGGGTCGCCCGAAACGCACTGTCCCGCCTGCGGCGTAGCGGGGCACACCCACCGCGCCTCCCAGGGCGTTCTGTTCCACTTTCTGTACGTACACAGTATGGGTGCTGGACGTGGGCTGCTGGAGGCCTGTAATCGCCGCGTCCGCCACGCTGGTGTCGGGTGCTATGGTGTGGGTGCTGGTTGTACCGGAGGCCATGTCGCTCTTGGCATCCGACACGGCCTGGGCATCCGGCTCCAGGGTTACCGACGCCGCAACTGGCTCTGCGGCTGCCTCACGTGCGTTGACAACGGCCTGGGCATCTGTTTCCAATGTAACCGGGGTTTCAATCGGCGCAGCCGCTCCCTCTTTTGCCGCTATTGCTTCTGCATCTTCGGGCTTAAGCACTACCGCAGCTTCCACCGGTGCAGTTGCAGCCTCTTTTGCCGCCGTGGC
>CAZNSV010000035.1:0-14292 GCA_964575775.1 uncultured Desulfovibrionaceae bacterium | reverse complement strand
GACCGAGGCGGTGCGCCAGCGGCCCTACTCGGTCGTCCTGCTCGACGAGGTGGAAAAGGCCCACATCAACGTCATGGAGCTCTTCTACCAGGTCTTTGACAAGGGCATCCTCTCCGACGGCGAGGGCAAGGAAATCAACTTCAAGAACACCATCCTCATCCTCACCAGCAACCTGGGCACGGACGTGATCCAGGAAATGACCGGTCAGGAGGACGCGGCGGCGCCCGTGCCCCTGGACGCCATCATCAGCGCGGTGCGCCCCATCCTTTCGCAGCACTTCAAGCCCGCGCTGCTGGCGCGCATGAACGTCATCCCCTACCGCAGCCTCAACCCCGAGGCCATGCAGGGCATCGTGCTGCTCAAGCTGCGCCGCCTGCAGCAGACCCTGCTGGAGAACAACAAGATGCGGCTCAGTTGGGGCGACAAGGTGGTGGACACCATCACCCAGCGCTGCACCGAGGTGGAAACCGGGGCGCGCAACATCGACTACATCCTCAACGGCAACGTGCTGCCCCAGCTCTCCCAGACCATCCTGGAGCACATGACCGAGGGCGGCATGCCCAGCGCCGTGTACCTGGACGTGGACGCGAGCGGCGAGTTCACCATGAGCTTCGACCATGACGCTGCTCCCCAAGCCGCAACGCCCCAGGCTCCTGCGGACGCCCCCGCCGCCACCCCGGAGGCCTCATGAAGAAGAGCATCTGGATCTCGGCCCTGGAAAAGGACGAACCCCGCATCAAGCCGCTGTTCGAGACCGCGCACCGCTACGGTCTGGACACCGGGGGGCACTTCTGGGAGGACAACCTGGACGACATGGCCTGGTCCGCCGTGGCCCCCGAGCTGCTCAAGCCCGAGACCAGCCTCTGGATCATCACCGGCAGCCTGGCGGGCCTGCAGACGCCGAGCATCCGCTTCGGCCTCTCCATGCTCGCGGTGATGCTGCACGACCGCAAGGGGCACGGCTTCCCCATCCTGGTGGTGCCGCAACCCACTGACGCGGCGCCCCTGCCTCCGGACGCCCTGCAGACCCTGAGCCTGCCCACGCCGCTCAAGGACGCGGACCTGGTGCTCCCGGCCCAGCTGGGGGCCAAGGTGGCGGCCAAGGCCAACATCCCCCTGCGGCCCGTGCCCGCGGCCTACCGGCTGCGGGCCTACCCGGTGCCCAAGCTGGGGCTGTGGCTGGAGCTGGGCCCGGCCGGGGAGCACGTCTGGCAGGGTGTGCTCTGCGGGGTCCAGGACGCGGAAATCGACGCCCACGGCGTAGGCCCCGAGGGCAAGCTCCCGGACCGCTGCGTGCTGGAATACCCCATGCAGGGGCTGACCCTGCAACAGGGCGAGGCGAGCTACACGGCCTGGGCCGTGAAAAACACCCTCCAGGCCGGGGACTCGTACTACGTGCGGGTGCGCGGCATGCCCAAGGGGCTGATCTTCGGGGAACTGCCCGAAGGCGATGAAGCGGAAGTCTATACGCTGGGGTTGGTGTAGACGCGGAATCCACAAGCAAGCGCCGGTGCTCCCATCCGAAAAAGGGGGCACCGGCGCATCATTTTCAGGGCAGCTCACGGGTGCGTGCTGATACTGCGGTCCCCCGCTCCCCTACCTCTCCCGCAGTTTTTCCTTGAGCCGCATGATGCGGGCGTGGCTCTGCTGGATGCGCTCCAGCGGAATTTCGCCGCTTTCCACCTTGCGCAGCAGGATGTCCGAGACCTTGCGCGGCAGTTGCGAGTCGTAGCCAAGGTTGTTGCCGAAGAGCAGGATGTCCACCCCCGCGTTCACGGCCAGGGTCACGGCCTGCTCCAGGCCGTAGCTCTCGGTGATGGCCTTCATCTGCATGTCGTCGGAGATGACCACCCCGTCGAAGCCCAGCTGGCGGCGCAGGATGCCGTTGATCACCGGGTGCGAGAGGGTGGCGGGGTGCTGGGCGTCCAGCCTGGCGTTGAAGACGTGGGCGGTCATCACGGTGTCGGCCTCGCCCGAGGCGATGATCCGGGAAAAGGGGAGCAGTTCGCTCTCGCTCCAGGTCTCGGTGACGTCGGCCAGCCCCAGGTGCGAGTCGTTCCAGGCGCTGCCGTGCCCCGGAAAGTGCTTGAGGCTGGAGAGGATTCCGGCGTCGCGCAGGCCGCGCACAAAGGCCAGGCCTTGCCGGGCGGTCTCCTCGGGGTCGGCTGAGAAGCTGCGCCCCAGTTGGCCGATGACCGGGTTCTCGGGATTCAGGTTCACGTCCACCACGGGCGCCAGGTTCAGGTTGCAGCCCGCCCGGGCCAGGGTCTCGCCCAGCGCGCGGGCGGCCTCGCGGGTGGCGGCCAGGTCCTGCAGCTCGCCCAGTTCCTGGGCCGAGACGGTTTCCGGGAAGCCGTGGTTGGGGCCGAGACGCGCCACACGCCCCCCTTCCTGGTCCACGGCAATCAACAGGGGCACGGAAGCCTGGCTTTGCAGGAAGTCCGTGAGCCGCCGCACCTGGTCCGGGCTTTCCACGTTGCGCACGGGAGAACCCAGAGCCACGTCCCGGGTGAAGAGGACCACGCCCCCCACCAGCCCTTCGCGCACCTGTTCCGCGATGGGGGCGTTCTCGTCCGGCTCCAGGCCGCGGAAACCCACCATGACCAACTGCCCGGCCAGGCGACGGAACTCGCCCGGGTCCATGCCCTGCAACCCCTGATGCGGCGT
This sequence comes from uncultured Desulfovibrionaceae bacterium, assembly GCA_964575775.1. Classification (GTDB taxonomy): domain Bacteria; phylum Desulfobacterota; class Desulfovibrionia; order Desulfovibrionales; family Desulfovibrionaceae; genus CAZFCK01. Next base: position 11,625 of record CAZNSV010000035.1, on the reverse strand, counting down.
GGCGCAGGCGGTGCACAGCAGCATTGCGGAAAGGAGCAGCAGGGCCAGGCGCCGCAGATTCCTCGGCATGACGCGTCCTCCGGTTGACGTGATTCTCGTAGATGCGTCGCTGATATCCTGCTTATCTGCCCGGCCACAAGCCTGTGCGCGGCCGCAAGGCCCAGCCTTGCAAAAGCGTAATGTTGACCCCGTTCGGCTCAGGGCCTGGCCTTCTTGGACAGGAGCAAAGACAGGTAGTGGGGGGTGCCTTGCACCTCGTCCAGGTCCCGGCAGATGCGCTCCCCTTCCAGTCCCAGGCGGGAGCAGAACAGAGTCTTGTCCAGGGGGCCGCTGTGGGACAGCAACGCCACCAGGTCGGGAAAGTTCTTGTAGGCCTTGAGGATGACGAGGTTTTCCGCATGCCGACACAGCTCCGCAAAGCGGGGGGCGTCGGCCTGCCCCGAAGTGAGCACCAGACTCTCCCCGGCGCTGGCCAGCACCGTGCGCGTGGCCGCGGCCGCGGCCTGGAAGGAGGTGACGCCCGGCACCACCTGGATGTCCAGGCCCGGGTACCCGGCCTCCAGGGCCTCCAGCAGATAGCCGAAGGTGCTGTAGAGCAGCGGGTCGCCCAGGGTCAGGAAGGCGGCGTCGCGCCCCTGATGCAGGGCCTCGGCCACCCGGGCCGCGTTCTCCTGCCAGGCGGCCTGCAGGGTCTCGGTGGCGCGGGTCATGGGAAAGCCCAGCTGCACCACCTCCACGCCCGGTTTCAGATGGGGGGCGGCGATGTCCCGGGCATGGGAGAAATCGTTGCGGGTAGAAGCGGCGGCAAAGACCAGACCCACCTCGCCGAGGATGCGGGCGGCCTTGAGGGTCAGGAGTTCCGGGTCGCCCGGCCCCACGCCGATGCCGTAGAGTGTGCCGATACGGCTCATGCGGCCTGTCCTTTCGGCCCGGACCGTTGCTGCGCTGGGTCCGGGCAGGTGCTTTGGGAGTGTGCTGCGCAAAGCGCCCTACTTAGGCCCGAGTCCCGCGGGAAGTCAACCAACGGAGCGCACGCTGGCGCCCGAACGACGCAGCCGATATTCCCAACAACTTTGGAGAGTTTTTTGCCTTGACCCGCCTCAGTTGTGCACTGACAATTCAGGATGTTACGAGGTTCACTCCTGATAGTGCGGCGAGCAGATAATATTGCACAATTTTTTGCACGCAGGTATGCTTACGTTCAAGTTGCAGGCGAGGTCCGAGGGGGGCAACCGTCTGTGCAGACAGTCCAATACGTCGCACTTCATGCCATTGCAAACGGACGCACGCCATGAGCAACCACATGGACCTCCAGGACCGAATCGCACAGCTGGAAAAGGACAACGCGGAGTTGCGCAGGCGACTTGCGGCCCAGGAGCTGCTGAACCAGGAACTGGAGCAGTCCCACCGGGCCAGCAGCAGCCAGCTCCGCCTGCTCCTCGACAACATCCCCCTGGGCGTGGTCCTCATCGGTCCGGACCTACGCGTGCTCGCCGCCAACCAATACATGGCCAACGTCTGTGGCACCACCGTCGAGGCCCTGGTGGGGCACCCCTGCCACCAGCTGTTCGCCAAGAGGGCCGCGCCCTGCCCCGAGTGCCCCGGACTCATCGCCATGGAAACCGGCAGCCCCTGCGAGCGTGTCATCCAGGTCCCCCGGGACGGGAACGCCACAGGCAGCGTCCGGATCAAAGCCTTGCCGGCGCTGGAAGGCGGCCAACTGACCGGGTTCCTGGAAATTGCGGAGGACATCTCCGAGCAGGAGCAGATCGAGCATGAGAAAATGCTCCTGGCCGAGTTGGTGGACAACACCGACAACATTGCCGTGGTCAAGGACACGCTGTTACGCTACGCCAGCGTGAACAGGGCCTTTCTCAAGCTCATCGGCGGCCTGGAGCGGAGCGCCGTACTGGGCCGCACCGACGCGGAGCTCTTTGCGGGGGTATCCACACCCGAGCAGATTGCCCAGTACATGGCCAACGACCAACAGGCCCTGGCCCTGCCCCATGGGGAGATACTCACCACGGAGGAACAGACCCTCGGCGACGATGGTGCGACCAGGACCTTCCTGAGCAAGAAATTTCCGGTCTACGACGCCTATGGACGCTGTACCGGCGTGGCCACCCTGGCCACCGAGATCACGCAGCGCAAACGCATGGAAGAGGAGTTGCGCCGCGTCAACCGCCAGCTGCATGCCTTTTTCGAGAACATCCCCGGCCACATCAACCTGGTGGACAAGTCCTTCACCATCGTTGGCGTCAGCCGGGGGCTGCTCAACGCCTATGGCCTGCAAGACAGCGACCAGGTGTTGGGGCGCAAGTGCTACAAGGCCCTGCACGGGCGCAAGAGCGTCTGCCCTCATTGTTCGCTGCCCCGGGCCTTTGCCGAAGACCGCACGGTGGTCCGCTACTCCACCCCGGAAGAGGAAGAGCGCACAGGCCGCGCGTCCAAGCTCTACGCCGCGCCCATCAAGGACGAAGAGGGGCGGATCATCGGCGGCATGGAGTTCGTGGCCGACATCACGGACCTGCGCACCCTGGAGCGCCAACTCATCCGGGCCAAGGACAGTGCCGAGGCGGCCAGCAAGGCCAAGAGCTTGTTTCTGGCCAACATGAGCCACGAGCTGCGCACTCCGCTCAACGGCGTGCTGGGCATGCTGCATCTCCTGCAGGACTCGCCCCTCGATCCGGAGCAGCTGGAGTGGGCAAAGATCGCTTCCGGCGTCGGCAGAAACCTCCTGAAACTCATCAACGACATTCTGGACATCTCCAAGATCGAGGCCGGCAAGATGGAACTCTTTGCCGCTGCCTTCGACCCCCGCGAGCTGATCCGGCAAGTGCTGGAGACCTTCTTCTTCCAGGCCAGGGAGAAGGGGCTGCCCCTGCACCTGGAGGTGGCCCCGGACCTGCCCGAGGAAGTGGTGGGGGATGCGGGGCGTTTGCGTCAGATCCTCTTTAACCTGGTGGGCAATGCCGTGAAGTTCACCAAGGAGGGCTTTGTGCGGGTCCAGGTCTGCCCCCTGCCGTATCGCCCGGCGGACGGCGGTCTGATCCTGTTGTGCAGCGTCCAGGATACGGGGCTGGGCATCGCCGATGCCGACATCGAGCACATTTTTCAGCCCTTCACCCAAAAGGACGCCTCCTCCACCCGCCGCTACCAGGGCACAGGCCTGGGCCTGGCCATCGTGCGCAACCTGGTGGCCATGATGCAGGGGCAGCTCTGCCTGGCCAGCGACCCCGGCCAGGGCACCAGCATCTATTTCACGGTGCGGGTGCAGCTCCCGTCCGAACTCGCGACCGGGGTTCCGGCGGTGGCGGCAAGGGAGTGCGCAATGGAAGCACTCGCTCCCGAGCCACCTGAACCCGAAGGCGGCCTGCATGTCCTGCTGGCCGAGGACAACCGGGTGAACCAGATGGTGTTTATCCGGCTGCTACAACGCCTGGGGCACAGGGTCACGGCCGTGGGAACCGGACGCGAGGCCCTGGCTGCCCTGGCCCGGGAACCCTTTGACGCTGTGTTCATGGACATCCAGATGCCGGACCTGGACGGCCTGGAGACCACCCGGCTGATCCGCGAGAACCACGACGGCAGCCTGCCCGCGGCCATTCCCATCGTGGCCCTGACCGCCCACGGCATGAAAGGGGACCAGGACCTCTTCCGCAAGGCCGGGATGAACGGCTACCTGGCCAAACCCATCGATCTCCAAGTGTTGCAGGAGCTGTTGCACCGGCTGACCGCCCCGGCTTGACGGGCACCGACAAGCCGCAGACGAAGCCATGGAAACCAGTCAGGCCGGAGAGACACCCCTCCGGCCTGACTGGTTTTCCCGGCTGGTCCGGGTTGAGTGCGGATGGGGAACCTACTGCAGCAGGGCCTGGGCGAAGTCCTTGCCACTGAAGGGGCGCAGGTCTTCCATCTTCTCGCCCAGACCGATGAAGGTGATGGGCAGGCCGAACTGCATGGCCACGGCCACCACCACCCCGCCCTTGGCTGTGCCGTCCAGCTTGGTGAGGATGATCTCGTCCACGCCCACGGCCTCGGAAAAGAGCTTGGTCTGCGACAGGGCGTTCTGCCCCGTGGTGGCGTCCAGCACCAGGATGCTGCGGTGGGGGGCGCCCTGGTGTTTCTTGCCCAGCACGCTATTGATCTTGTGCAGCTCTTCCATGAGGTTGACCTTGGTGTGCAGGCGCCCGGCCGTGTCCACGATGAGCAGGTCGTAGTTCTCGCGCAGGCACTTGTCCACGGCCTCGTAGGCCACGGCGGCGGGGTCGGCGTCCTGCCCCTTGGCGTGAAAGCCCGCGCCCACGCGCTTGGCCCAGATGCCCAGCTGTTCAACGGCCGCGGCCCGGAAGGTGTCCCCGGCGGCGATGAGCACCTTGCGCCCCTTGAGGATTTCGCGGTGGGCCAGCTTGGCGATGGTGGTGGTCTTGCCCACGCCGTTGACGCCGATGATCAGGACGACCTCGGGCGGGTTCACGGCGCTGATGCGGCGTTCGGCCTTGAAGATCTCCTCCACCTCGGCCCGCAGGATGTCCTTGAAGCCCGAGGGGTCCGTGACCTCGGCCTTGCGGGCGCGCTCCCGCAGGTTGGCGATGAGCTTGGAAGCCACGTCGAAGCCCACGTCGGCGGTGATGAGAATCTCTTCCAGATCGTCCCAGAAGGCTCCGTCCAGGCTCTTGTGGCTGCCCACCAGGGTGTCGATGCGCCGGGTGATGGAGTCCTTGGTCTTGGCCAGCCCCTCGCTGAGCTTGAGCATCAGGCGGCTGCGCTCGTCCTCCTCGTCCTCCAGGTCCAGGGCCAGGGCCATGCGGTATTGCAGCTCGGAGCGGAACTCCTCCACCAGCTGGTAGCCCATGTCCTCCAGCCAGGCCTGAAAGGCCGTCACGAACTTGCGGGCCTCGCCCTGGGGGGCCTCCAGGGCCGTGAACAGGAACTCCAGGCGGGCCCAGAGCTGCGGCCCGGCCTCCTCCTGCCCGGCCAGCACGATGTCCAGCCAGACCGAAAGCCGGGGCTCGGCCTGGCGCAGGGCCAGGGTCAGCTCGTCACGCCAGGGCTCCTGAGCCGTCGCGAGGGCTTCCGCTGTCGGTTCCGCTGCAACCGCAGGCGCGGGGGGCGCCGCCACCGGCCGGGAGACCTCGGCCGCCACTTCCGGCGTAACGACATCCGGCGCAACGGCTTCCGGTGCAACGACCTCGGCCGCGCTCTCGGGCGCCGGGGCGTCCGACTTCTTCCACAACTTGGTGATCTTCGAAAAAAAGCCCATGTGGTTCCTCTCCGCGCCGGTCCCTGGGGCCGGGGGTCTGCAGGTGGGTGGCATGCTTGCGAAACCCCCTTACTTTGCCCAGATGCCGACCGAGGTCAAGTGCGATGCCGCAGGGCGCCGCAAGCCCCTGCCCCGCCCCAGGTTCGGGGGCGCTCCCCCCCGTGTCCGACCTGTTGCCGCCGACCTGCCCGGCCACCCGAATCAGGACGAATTGCCGATTTTCCCAAGCTTTCACTCCTGCCCGGCTTTTGCTAAGCTGCCAATGATGCTATAGCGATGCCGGGGTCTCGCCGGATTCCCGGCCTCAGGCCCACTGGCCCAGTTCGCAAGGATACCCCAGGTTCCCCCATGAGCCCATCCGCCGCAAAACCCCGTCGGAAGCGCCCCAGGCCCGAAGCCCCGGCCTCGGATCCTTCCTTTGCCGCGTACCGCTGGCTCGAGCTGCCGGTCTATGTCACCACTGCCGACGGGCTTTGCCTCTACGCCAACCCGGCCCTGGGCACACTGCTGGGGCGCGAACCAGACACCCTGCAGGGGCAGCCCCTGGACACGCTTTTCACCGATCCGGCGGCCCAGCGGGTCCTGGCGGACGACCGCTTCAGCCTCGAGACCGGGGAACCCCGGCACACCGAGCTGTTGCTGGAAATCCAGGGGCAGCGCCGTCTGTTGCAATTCCGGCGCAGCTGCCGCCCCTTGCCGTCGTCACTGCGCGCCAGCTCCCGGAGCGGCGCTTGCCTGGTGGTCACGGTGCAGGACCTGACGCCGCTGCAGCAGAGCCGCGAGCAGGTCCTCCGGCTGGAGCAGGCCCTGTCCTGTTGCGGGGAATACCTGGCCCTGGTGGATGCCCACTACCGCTTCGTGCTGGCCAACGAATCCCTGGCCCGAGCCTTGGGGCGGAGCCTCCCGGACCTGGCCGGGCGCGACGTGGCGGAGGTTCTGGGGCGGACGAGCTTTGAGCGCTCCCTGAAGCTGCTGCTGGATCAGTGCCTCGCGGGCGAGAGCCTGGAGGTGCAGACCTGGCTGTCCTTCGCGGCCCTGGGACGGCGCTACGTGCACATGGTCTGCACCCCCTGGCGGGACAGCGCCCAGGAGCGCCCCACGGCCATTCTCTGCCTGCGCGACATCACCCACACCCTGACCCTTGCCGCGGCCGAGGAGGAGGAACCGGTCTGCGCGCCCCCGGAACGGGAACGGTTGGAGGGCGAGGCTCAGCCCCAGGGAATGTACCACCTGTTCCTGGAGCGCCGGATCCTGGAGCGCTCCACCAAGCTGGCCCAGACCAATGCCCGGCTACTGGACAAAATCAACGAACTGGAGTCGTTCCGACTCGAACTCTCGGACTACCGCACCCGCCTGCGGGAGCTGGCCTACGAGCTGGCCATGGTGGAACAGCGGGAGCGGCGGCGCCTGGCCATGGAGCTGCACGACGGCATCGGCCAGGACCTGGCCATGGCCCGCATGCGGCTCTCCTGCCTCAAGGATGCCCTGGGGCACCTGGGCTTGGCCCGCGACTTCGAGAACCTGCTGCACCTGGTCAAGAAGATGATCGACCAGAGCCGCGGCCTGGTCTGGGAGATGGGCACCCCGGAGCTGTACGAGCTGGGCTTGGAGGCGGCCCTGGAAGAGCTGGCCGAAGAACTGCAGGAACGCCACGGCCTGCAGATCACGGTGGTCAGGGGCTACCCAGGGTCCCTGGAGCTGGGCGAGGATCGCAAGATCATGCTCTACCAGATGCTGCGCGAGCTGCTGGCCAACTGCGTGAAGCACGCCCAGGCCGAGCGGGTGGTGGTGGAGCTGTGCCGGGACCCATGGGGGCTGCGCTGTACCGTGGCGGACAATGGCCGGGGCCTGAGCGCCCCTCTGGGTACCGCGGCCCGCAAACGCGACAGCGGTTTCGGGCTGTTCAGCATCCGGGAACGGCTGGATCTCATCGGGGGGGCATTGGAGATCTGCAGCTCGGAGCAGGGCACCCGCTGCACCATCCACCTGCCGCACCCGCCCCAGGTCGTTGACGGTACGGAACCGGCGTCAACGGACCGCCGGACCTGCTGAGGGTTGGGGCATGGAGACCGGAATGGAGACACCCGCGCACGGCTTTACGGTCCTGCTGGCCGACGACCACGTCATGCTCCGGCAGGGGCTCAAGGCCCTGATCGAGGCCCAGGCAGGGCTCAGCGTGGTGGCCGAGGCCGGGGACGGCCTGCAGGCCGTGGAGCTGACCGCGCGGCTGCAGCCCGACGTGGTGATCATGGACGTGCACATGCCCAACCTCAACGGCATGGACGCCACCCAGCGCATCACGGCCCTGGGGCTCAGGACGCGGGTCATCGCCCTGTCCATATACCCCAAGAAGCGCTTCATCACCGAGATGCTCAAGGCCGGAGCCAGAGGCTACATCCTCAAGGACTGCGCTTTCGACGAGCTGATCCAGGCCATCCGCGAGGTGCTGCAGGGCAAGCTCTATCTCAGCCGCGAAATCTCCGAGACCGTGTTGCAGGACTACGTGTCCGGCCTGGGCGAACGGCAGAGCCCGGCCGCGGTGCTCAGCTCCCGGGAACGCGAAATCGTGCAGCGGCTCGCCGAAGGGCAGAGCAGCAAGCAGATCGCCGCCGAGCTGCACCTGAGCCCCAAGACCGTGGACGTGCACCGCCACCGCATCATGCAGAAGCTGCAGCTGAACAGCCTGGCGGATCTGGTCAAGTACGCCCTGAGCGAGGGGCTCACCAGCATCTGAAACCGTCTTTCCGGGGAGGCCCCATGCCCGATACGCCCAGACCCTCCAGGCTGTCCCCCGCCGTCATCGCCCTGCTCTACGTCGTCACGGCCGGGCTCTGGATCCTGCTCTCGGACAGGGTCCTGCTGTTCATCGTGCGGGACAGCAGCGTGGCCCTGTCCCTGCAGACCGCCAAGGGGCTCTTCTTCGTGGTCTGCACCACCCTGCTGCTCTACTGGCTCGTGCGGCGGGGGCTGGCCCGACTGGACAGCGCCTTTCGCAAGGAGCGCGAAACCCGGCGCCGTCTGGGGCAGGCCATGGCCGGAGCCAGGCTCGCCTTCTTCACCCTGGATCTGGAGGACGAACGGCTGCGCATGGAGGAGCCCGTGGGCCCCGACAACCTGCTCTGGAGCAGCCGGGAGGCCCCCCTGCGGGAGCTGGTCCACGCCGAGGACCTGGAGCCCCTGCGCCAGGCCTTCCAGCGCCATGCCCAGGGCGGAGACCCCCTCTTTCTGGCCGAATTCCGCCTCCTGCAGCAGGACGGCTACCGCTGGGTCCAGGCCCAGGGCGGCAGGGGGCAGGAAGAGCCCACCGGAGCCCCGGCGCGACGCCTCTCCGGCACCCTGCAGGACATTACCGAGCGGCATCACATGGAATGCAGCCTCCGGGACAGCCGCCGCGAGCTGCTGGCCCTGGCCGACGCCATACCCGACTACATCGCCCGCTACGACATGGGGCGCAGCCTGCGCTTCATCAACAAGGCCCTGGCCGAGGCCTCGGGCCTGCCCCAGGAAGCCTGTCAGGGGCGCAGCCCCGCCGAGCTGGGTTTGCCCGAGGAGTTGCGCCCCTTGTGGGAGCAGACCCTGGAAGAGGTGTTGCTGCACGGGGAGGAGCGCTACATCCAGCTGCAGCTGAACCTGTCGGGCGAGCCGCGTAGCTTTCACGGACTCCTGGCTCCGGAGCTCGCGGCTCAGGGCGAGGCCCGGGGGGTCATCGTGGTTCTGCGCGACATCACGGAGCTGGACAAGGCCCATGCCGACCTGGTGGCCAGCGAGAAGCGCCTGCGGGAGGCCCAGCGCATCGCCCTGGTGGCCAACTTCGAACGCGACCTGGTCACGGACAAGGGTTTCTGGTCCGACGAGATGTACCGCCTGCTGGGCTACGCACCCGGCGAAAAGGAGAACTCCCTGGAACTGTTCCTGGAGCACGTGCACCCCGAAGACCTGGAGCGGGTGCACACCGTGGTCCAGGAGGCCCTGAAACGGCGCAACGAGTACGTGATCGAGTTCCGCTACCTGCGCACCAACCGACAGCTGCGCCACGGCTTCATCTCCGCCCGCATCCACCGCGACGCCCAGGGCCGGCCCCTGTCCTACCACGGCATCTTCCAGGACATTACGGAGCGCAAGCGCGCCGCCGAGGAGTACGCCCTGCTGGCCACGGCCATCGAGCAGGCCAGCGAGAGCGTGAGCATCACCGACGCCGGGGGCACGGTGCAGTACGTCAACCCCGCCTTCGAGCGCATCTCGGGCTACAGCCGCATGGAGATCCTGGGCCGCACCCAGCGCGTGCTGCAAAGCGGCCACCACAGCCGGGAATTCTACACCCAGCTCTGGGAGACCATCACCTCGGGCCAGGTCTGGCGGGGGCGCTTCATCAACCGCCGCAAGGACGGCAGCCTCTACGAGGCCGACGCCACCATCTCACCGGTGCGCGACTCGGGCGGCGGCATCACCAACTACGTGGCCCTCAAGCGCGACGTCACGGAGCAGACCCGCCTGGAAAAGCAGCTGCGCCAGGCCCAGAAGATGGAGGCCATGGGCACCTTGGCCGGGGGCGTGGCCCACGACTTCAACAACATCCTGGCCGCCATCATGGGCTTCGCGGAAATCGCCCTGCTGCAGACGCCCCAGGAGCTGGCCGCCGTGCGCGAGACCCTGCAGGACATCCTCATCGGCAGCCGTCGTGGGGCCGAGCTGGTGCGCAACATCCTGACCTTCAGCCGTCAGGGAGCCCAGGACAAGGTGGCCCTCAAGGTCCAACCCCTGATGAAGGAGGCCCTGAAGCTGCTGTGGGCCTCGTTGCCGGGCAACGTGGTCATCGAGGAGCGCTTCGACCTGGATGAAGGGGTGCTGGTGGCCGATCCCTCGGAAATGCAGCAGCTGCTCCTGAACCTGTGCACCAATGCCGCCCATGCCATGCGCCCCGACGGGGGAACCCTGGGCGTGACCCTGGAGCCCCACGAACCCACCCTGGCGGAGCTGGAGCGGTATCCGGCCCTGAGTCCGGGGGCGCACCTGCGGCTGCGCGTCAAGGACACCGGGCCCGGCATCAAGCCCGAAATCCGCGACCGCATCTTCGACCCCTTCTTCACCACCAAGGCCCCGGGCGAGGGCACGGGCCTGGGCCTGTCCATCGTGCACGGCATCGTGCAGGGCAACGGCGGGAGCATCGACCTCGACTCCTCGCCGGAAACCGGCACCACGGTCACGGTGCTGCTGCCCCTGCATGCCCGGGAGGCCCGGCAGGAGGGGGAAGCGCCCCCCGTCCCGTTGCCGCGCGGCGACGCGCACATCCTCCTGGTGGAGGACGACCTGCCTGTGGCCCGCTCGCTGGAGCGCATGCTGGCCGTGCTGGGCTACCACATCCGCCACTTCACCTCGGGCAAGGAGGCCCTGCGACACCTGCAGGGCGCGCCTGACTCCTGCCAGCTCCTGCTCACGGACCTGATGCTGCCGGACCTCTCCGGTCTGGAACTGGCCACCCAGGTGCATGCCCTGCGCCCGGAACTGCCCATCCTGCTCTGCACCGGCTTCGGCCGCGACCTGCAGGAGCCGGAGCTGCGCCAGGCCGGGATCCTGGCCGTGCTGGCCAAGCCCGTGGACATGAAAAGCCTGGCTCGGGGGGTGCACGCCGCCCTGGAGCCGGGCGCCCTGTGAGGCGGACCCGGCGCGGCAAACAAAACGGCCCTGTCCGGGGACAGGGCCGCGTTGCAGGCAGAAACGGGGGGGCAGGCTACAGCAGGCGCCTGGTGATTTCCTTGGCGGCCCGGCGTCCGGCGCCCATGGCCGAGATGACCGTGGCCGAGCCGGTGACGATGTCGCCCCCGGCAAAAACGTTGGGGATGGAGGTCTCGCCGGTCTCGGGGTCCACGGCCACGTAGCCCCACTTGTCCAGGGCCAGGTCCGGGGTGGCCTCCAGCAGCACCCGGTTGGGGCCCGTGCCCACGGCAATGATGGCCAGGTCGCAGTTGAAGCGGCAAACCTTGCCCTCCATGGGCAGGGGGCGGCAGCGGCCCGAGGAGTCGGGCTCGCCCAGGCGCATGCGCTGCACGGAGATGCCGCAGAGCCGCCCCTGGTCATCGCCCAGGAACTCCACCGGCGCGCAGAGGCACTGCAGGTCCACGCCCTCTTCCAGGGCGTGCTCCAGCTCCTCGAGCCGGGCGGGCATGTGCTCCTTCACGCGGCGGTAGACGATGGTCACCTTGTCCGCGCCCAGGCGCCGGGCGGTACGGGCCGCGTCCATGGCCACGTTGCCGCCGCCGATGACCACCACCTCCTTGCCGGGGAAGCTGGGGGTGTCGTGGTTGGGAAAGTCGTAGGCCCGCCCCAGGTTGACCCGGGTCAGGTACTCGTTGGCCGAGAACACG
>CAZNSV010000034.1:0-14503 GCA_964575775.1 uncultured Desulfovibrionaceae bacterium | reverse complement strand
GACCCCGGAGCTGGCCCTGGGCATGCTGGCCCTGCTGTCCCTGCGGCTGCGGGGCTTCGTGAACAAGATCGAGGAACTGAGCCTCAAGGAGGTCCCGGCCCGGCTGGCGGCCCACGTGCTGCTGCTGCAGGCCGCCCAGGGCGGGCGCGCCATCCTCCTGGACCTGCCCAAGGGGCAGTTGGCCGCCCTCCTGGGCACCATCCCCGAAACCCTGTCGCGCATCCTCAAGCGCTTTGCCGAGGCCGGCATCCTGGACACGGAAGGCCAGACCCTGCACATCCTGGACAAGGCAGCCCTGGAGCGTATCGCCCTGGGCGAGAAGTTTTGAACCCGGACGACCGCTCCCGGGGCAGTTCAACCGCCGGGTGCGTATGCAGCCCCACAGTTGAGAGGCACGGGCCACTACCGCAACTCCCAAGCGGTTAACCGATGCCGCAGCCTGTCGTGTCTTGAGCATGGCGGCACGCCCCTCTCGCAGCAACACCTCCACTCCATGCTCTGACCGGCCAGGGCACCCTGCTGGATCAATGCCTGCAACAGGACTGGTCAAGCGGGCGCGCTTGACGTAAGGTTGCTGGTACGGGGCAGAGTCGGACATGCCGTTGTGTTACCAGTTTACAATTTTTCGGTTCAGTCCCGGCTCCGCTGCAACTTAGGCATAGGGGGGCGTTGTATGGCGGAATACTGCGAGGTCTTTCTCCCGCAAGGGCCACCGTCCAAGACCTTGCGTCTGGGCGTCAGCCGTTGTTTGCTGGGGCAGCCGGTCCGCTACGACGGGGGGCACAAGCTCGACCGTTTCCTGACCTCCGTGCTCGAACCCTTCGTGGAGTTCATCCCCATCTGCCCCGAGGCCGAATGCGGCCTGGGCGTCCCCCGCGAGGCCATGCGTCTGGTGGGTGATCCAGAAAACCCCAGGCTGGTCACCCAGAAGACCGGCCGCGACCTGACCCGCGTCATGCAGACCTGGGCCGAACAGCGCCTGGACAAGCTCGATCACGAGGGCATCAGCGGCTTCATCTTCAAGAGCAAGTCGCCCAGCAGCGGCATGTCCCGGGTCAAGGTCTACCGCGAGGATGGCAAGCCCCCGGCCCGCAACGGGGTGGGCATCTTCGCCCGCATGGTCATGGCCCGCTATCCGTACCTGCCCGTGGAGGACGAGGGGCGGCTCAACGACATGCCCCTGCGGGAAAACTTCATCGAACGTATCTTCGTCTTCAAGCGATTGCAGGAGTTGCAAGGCACGGGGCGCAATCCGGGCGCCCTGGTGGAGTTCCACACCCGGCACAAGTACCTGCTCATGGCCCACAGCCCCAAGCACTACACCGAACTGGGGCGCCTGGTGGCCAAGGCCGGGGAGCTGCCTTTCGACGAGCTCTTCTGCCGCTACGCCACACAGCTCATGCAGGCCCTGGCCCTGCTCGCCACCACCAAGAAGAACGTCAACGTGCTGCAGCACCTGGCCGGATACTTCAAGCAGGAGCTGAGCAAGGATGAAAAGGCCGAGTTGCAGGAACTCATCGAGCGCTATGCCCAGGGGCTGCTGCCCCTCATCGTGCCCATCACCCTGATCCGGCATTACGTCCGCAAGTACCGACAGCCCTATCTGGAGGGGCAGTTCTATCTGGAACCGCACCCCGTGGAACTCATGCTGCGCAACCATGTCTGAGGGAGGGAGCATGGCAGAGACCGCCCCCGTCTTGGTTCTGGGCGCCACCGGATACATCGGGGGGCGCCTGACTCCACAGTTGCTGGACAAGGGGTACCGGGTGCGCGTGGCGGCCCGCTCCTTGCGCAAGGTCGGCTGCCGGGCCTGGGCGCGTCACCCCGGCCTGGAGCTATGCAAGGCCGATGTCCTGGACCGGGAGTCCCTGCTCGCGGCCTGCCAGGGGGTGGACACGGTCTTCTACCTCGTGCACTCCATGAACCCCCAGGCCAAGGACTATGCCGCCACGGATCGGCAGGCGGCCGAGAATCTCGTGGCCGCGGCCGAAGCCGCCGGGGTGCGGCGCATCATCTATCTCGGCGGGCTGGGCGAGGAGGAGCAGGGGCTCAGCAAGCACCTGCGCTCCCGTCTGGAGGTGGGGCGCATCCTGTCCTCGGGCGCGGTGCCCTGCACCTGGCTGCGGGCCGCCATGATCCTGGGCGCGGGCAGCGCCTCCTTCGAGATATTGCGCTACCTGGTGGAGCGGCTGCCCGTGATGCTCACCCCGCGCTGGGTGCACAACGAGTGTCAGCCCATCGCCGTGAGCAACGTGCTGGGCTATCTCCTGGGCTGTCTGGAGAACCAGGCCACCGCGGGGCAGGTGCTGGACATCGGCGGCCCGGATGTCTTGACCTATGCGGAAATCTTCCGAATCTACGCCGAGGAGGCCGGGCTTTCCAGGCGGCTGATTCTGCCCGTGCCCGTGCTCAGTCCGGCCCTCTCCTCCTACTGGATCCACTTGGTGACGCCGGTCCCGGCCAGCATCGCCCGCCCCTTGGCCGAGGGGCTGCGCAACCGGGTGGTCTGCCAGGACAACCGGGCGGCCGAGCTGGTGCCCCAAAAGCTGCTCACGGTGCGCGAGGCCATCCGCCGTGCCCTGGACACCACCATTCACCGCGAAGTGCGCAGTTGCTGGCACGATGCCGGGACCGTGCGCCCCCCGGAGTGGCTGGCCTGCGGCGACGCGCCCTATGCCGGGGGCACGGTGCTGGAGAGCAACTACAGCGTGGTGTTGGCCGCCGGGCCGGAACAGGTCTGGCAGGCCCTGCAACGCATCGGCGGGGAGCAGGGCTGGTTCTACGCCGATTTCCTCTGGGCGCTGCGGGGGCTGATGGACCGCCTGGTGGGCGGGGTGGGATTGCGCAGGGGGCGGCGTCACCCCACGGAGCTGCGGGTGGGCGACGCCCTGGACTTCTGGCGGGTGCTGGACGTGGAGGAGAACCGGCGGCTGTTGCTGCTGGCCGAGATGAAGGTGCCGGGCGAGGCGGTGTTGCAGTTTACCATCGTGCCCTTGCCCCCCACCGGAGAGCACCCCCAGCGGGTGGAGTTGCGGCAGGTCTCGCGCTTTCTGCCCAAGGGGCTGGCCGGGTTGCTCTATTGGTACGCCCTGGCCCCGGCCCACGGACTGCTCTTCAAGGGCATGCTCAGGGGCATTGCCAAGGCCGCGAACTGCCCCCTGCTGGGTGAACCCGCGCCCTTCAAGCGCGGGGGCGACTCCTGCGTGCTGCCGCCGGAGTGAGAGGCGAACGACACCGCCCGTTTCAGCGCAGGACCTCGGTGAAGCTCAGCAGGCGTTCGTCCGTGGGGTGCTCGGTCAGGAGCTTGCCGAACAGCTGGCGCGCCTGCTCGCGCTTACCCTGACGGACCAGGGCCAGGAGCAGGTTGTACCCGGCTTCCATGTCCCCCGGCGCCAGGGCCAGGGCGTCGCGGTAGGCCGCCTCGGCCTCTGCCGGGCGCTCGTCACGCAGGGCGAAGTAGCCTTGCCACTTGAGCCCGGTGGCACTCTGCCGTCCCACCCGTTCCAGGAGGGCTGCCAGGCCCTTTGCGGCCGCGGCCTGGTCACCGCCGCGCAGGGCCAGGACCAGGGCCCGCTCCAGGTCCGCCACCTGCTGGTTGCGCTGGGCCTGGCGCGCGAAATGCTCTTCCAGCGCCACGTGGTACTGCTCGCCACCTTGGGAAAACTGGGGCCCTGGGGTTGGGGGCTGTGCCACCGGGGTCGAGACCGGGGCGGGCGCCTCCTCCACTCGGGCGGGCAGGGACGCGGGTGCCATGTCCAGGGGGGCGCCGCTGCTCGACGCGGCCGCCGCCAACAAGGACAGGGTGGGGGAGGAAAGGGGCAGTTCCGGGGCGGGCAGGGCAGACGCGTGGGGGGGCACTGTCCCTGACGTCTCGGCCGCACGCTCGGCCTGCCTTGGTTGCGGGGCTTCCGGCAAGGCTGCACCGGTCCCGGACTCAGGTGCGGGGGCCGGGAGGGATGCGACGGCTGCCTCGGGCCTCTGGGCCGGAAGGGCAGGGGGGGCATCCTCGGCAGCCTGGGGAGTTTCGCCTGACGGGGCAGGCTGGGCGGAAGCGGCGGCTTCCTCCGCCTGGCGCGCCGCGACCCTGGCCTTGAGCGCTTCGAGATTCTCCGCCGGGGGGGCGGCGATCATCTCCGGCTGCGACCAGGGCAGCGGCAGCCCCAGATACTCCCGCAGGGCCCAGGTCCCGGCCAGGGCGGCCAGTCCCAGCCCCAGCAAGAGCAGGGCCAGCAGCAGGGCCGGGCGGCGTTTGCCCTTGGGGCGGGGTGCCGCAAGCGGGATGCCCGGCGCCGTCCTGGCCGCCTTGGCCCGGCGTAGCTGTTCGAGACTGCGATGGATCAGGCTCATCCCACCACCTTGATGTCCATGATGATCACCAGCTCCCGCACCAGTTCCTGGCGGGTCTTGGTCTTGAACAACCAGCCCAGGATGGGGATGTCGCCCACATCCGGCAACTGTTTGGTCTCGTTGCTCAGCCCCTTGTCGATCAGCCCGCCGAGGATCACGGTGTCGCCGTGGCGCACCCGCACGCTGGTGCTCACGTTCTTGATGTTCACCTTGGGCAGGGAGATCCGGTCGAATTCCGTGACGTTGACCAGTTCCAGGCTGCCGGGCTCCACCGTGCTCTTGATGGGAAAGACCTGGATGTCCACGCTGCCGTCCTCGTTGATGTAGGGCAGGACTCCCAGCATCACGCCGTCGAAGACCGTGGCGGTCTCGATGGAGTAGGTGGTGGTGGGGATCCCGGAGCCCTCGGTGACGGCCGAAACTTCTCGGGTGATGCTGTTGACGTAGCGTTCCGAGACACCGGAGGTGAAGAGGGTGGGCTGTCCATGCCGGGCGCGCACGTGGGGGTTGGAGATGACCTTGACCCCGCCGAAGGTGGACAGGGCCTCGATGGTGGCGTCCAGCAGGGAGGTGCCGGCCGGCAAGTCCTGCCCCCTGACCAGTCCGGAACGGGAGATGGAGTTGTCCGGGATGCGGATGACCGGATTGTCCTGGGTGCCGTCCCAGCTCACGTCCACGTAGTAGTTCAGCCCCTTGATGATGCGTGAGGAGACGAAGTTCCAGTCGATGCCGAAGCGGAAGTCGTCGGAGAGAGAGACCTCCATGATCCGGGCGTCGATGGCCACCTGCCGGGCCAGCTTGCGCTGTAGGTTGCGCAGCAGGGTGGCCACGGCCTTGACCTTCTTGGGAGAGCTTTTCACGTACAGGGTCCCGGCCATGGGATCCAGGGTGTAGTGCCCCAGGCTGCGGTCGGCGTCGTCGCCCTGGCTGCTGCTGCCGGTGCCCAGGGTGGAGGAGGTGCCGCGGATGATGTTGTCCACGTTCTGGGCCAGCATGGCGTAGAGCGAGCCTTCTTCCAGGCCCTTGCCCATGGAGGAATGGACGTTGACGTTGCCGGAGAGGTCGCCGCTGCCGCCTTCCTGGCCGATGCTGCCGAAGATGTCGCCCCCGGCGGAGATGGCCATGGTGCTCTTGACGTTGAGGAAGCCCGTGTCGAAGGTCTGCTCCTTGTAGCGCCGCACGTAGAGCACGTTGTTGCGCACCTGCCAGGCCAGGTCGTAGGCGTCGAGCAGGAACTCCACCACGTCCGAGGACTTGGCGGCTTCGAAGCTGATGGTGACCCGGTTCTCCTCCAGGCTGATGCCCGGCTCGATGACCAGGTTGAGCCCGGCGTTGCGGGCCACGATGAAGAGCACGTCGTGCAGGGACTCGTCGCGCATGGTGATGGAGACGGGCACCTCTTCCAGGGGGTTGTAGCTGGGGATCAGGGGCTCGGCAGGCGGTGCGGCGGCCGGGCCCTTGCTCTCGAGCTTGCGTTCCTGCTCGCGCAACTGGGCGAGCTTGAGGTTTTCGCGCATGGTGGCGTTGTACAGTTCCTCGTAGCCCAGCTTGTCCACCGTGGAATCCTTGGGGGAGCAGGCGCAGAGCAACGCCAGCAGGGTCGCCGCGAGCAGGGCGTGGAGCCATGGGCCCGGCGTGCCGCGTGACGGCTGGGCCATGGTGCGGGGCCTCGTTGCCGGATGGTGCCGTGGAATCGGATGCGTCTTGGCCATGGTGCTTCCCCTTGTCATTGCACGGACTGCTGTTGCACTGCGCCGAGGTCCGGCAGGGGGCCGGTGGGCGTCGTCGTTTCTGCGGCGCTGGTCGAAGGCTGAGGCGTCTGGCCGAATTCCTGGCGCCGCAGCTTCACCCGGCGGGGGTCCTGCCAGGGTACGAAGCGCTGCTCCGCGCCGTGGGCGAGCAGCACCCCCTGCCGCGTGATCCGGGCAACCCGGCGGCCGTCGGGCAGGGTCCAGCCCTCGGCGTAAAGCCCGCCGTTGATCACGGCCATGCGGTTGCCCAGGGCCAGGAACAGCAGGGACACCTCGTCGGCCGGGGCTTCGGCGCCGGGCACCGCCCCTTGCGGTACCTGGGTCAGGGTGAACTGATAATCGGGGCAGAGAAACAGGCTGGCCAGGTCCACCCGGGTTCCCATGGGTTCGGACTGGATGGGCGTGGCCAGGCTGTGCACCGCTGTCCGCAGGGCCTGCAGTTCCTGGGGCGTGGGCAGATAGACCGCATCCACCGGGGGCGGTGTCGGGCCCCAGAGGTCCACCGGCTCCCGGAGCTGGCTCCAGAGCAGGGGCGCCAGCACCAGGAGGGTGCAGAGCCCCAGGCGCAGGACGAGCTGTCGGCGGGCGGGATGCATGGGACTATTCCTTTGGTTGCAGGGGCTGTGCCGCCCCAGCGGGGTACAGCAGGTTCAGGGTGAATTCGCCGTCCGACTCGGTGTCCAGGGCCAGGGTGCGGTGTTGCAGGACGAGGCCGGAGTGCTCCAGCCGCTCGATGAACTGCAGCTGCAGGAGCTGGTTCTCGGCCAACCCGCCGCTGCTGCGGGCCTGGAGATCCACCTGCACGCCCCGGGGTCCGTAATCCAGGGACACGCGCTCGATGCACACGGTCTGGGGCTTGGCGGCCCCGAGACGCTGCAGGACACCGGCAATACTCGGGGCTTCCCGCGCTTGGGCCAGCAATTCCGCCAGGGCCAGGAAGGGCGCCACGCTGTTCTCGGGCAGTTCCATCGGCGGGGGGGTGTCCGCCTGCAGCGCGGCAAGGCGCTGCTCCAGGGTCGCGTTGTCCGCGGCCAGGGTCCCGTTTTCCACCCCCAGCAGCTGGGCATAGGCCAGGGCGAGGAGCCCCAGCAGGAACAGAACGGCGATCCCCAGGGGTTCGATTCGCTCCAGGGGGCGCAGCCACAGCTCCTGCCCCACGAAACTTCCGGCCTTGAAGGGCAGTTGCCGCACCAGCGGGGGCAGGGCGGACCAGCAGGGCGCGCCCCCGTCCTGCTCCAGGCGCATGAGAGGCAGGCGCTTGAGCTGCAACTCCAGGGATTCCGGCTGCCGGAAGGGTGCCTCCGGCTCCAGCAGCAGCGGCTCGGCCAGGCAGAGGGTCTGCACGGGCTCGGGCAGTTGCCCCCGGATCATTTCCAGGTCCTGGTGCACCGTGAACAGGGCATCGCGCAGGGCCTCGGGGCCGTCGCCCAGCAGGGTGTAGCGGCGGGCCAGGAAGGTCTCCTGCCCCCGTGCCACCAGCACCAACAGGGCGCCGTGCAGCCGCAGGGCCAGGGCCTGGACCTTGTCGGACGGCAGTCGCAGCGTCAGCCCCCGCAGCAGGGCCAGGGTGTCGAAGACCACCAGCCCCTGGGCATGGTGCTCGGGCAGGCTCTGCAGCTCCTGATAGCGGTCCCTGGGCACCACCTGGTAGAGCAGCTGGGTGATGCCACCGGGCTGCTTCTGCTTGTGGTAGACCACCAGCACGCTGTCCGGCGTCATTTCCCCGCGTTCTTCCAGGCGTTTGCGTGCCAATACCTCGGCGTACTTGAAGCTGCCCTGGATGTTGAGCACGCCCAGGCCGTCCACCTCGGGGTAGTCGGCCACATAGACGAGAAATTTCCTGCACTCCTGAACCTTCTCCACCTGGCGGGCGCTGTGTCCGTCCAGGAGCACGAGCCGGGAGCCGTCGTCCCAGAGGCAGGGCCCGAGCCCCTTGTGGCTGCGGACCTCGGGAAAGAGTCGGCATTCCTGGTCTCCGGGGTCCAAGGCTCCAGGGGGCAGGCCGGACTCCGCAACCGTGGCCGCCGGGGGGCCCTCTTCCGGCGCTCCCTGCTCGGGAATTGCCAGGTCGTGCTCGGGCGTTGCAGTTTCGACGTATGGCGCCCCCTGCTCCAGGTCGCTCTGCACTGCGTCCGTTGCGGCTGGAATGGGGGTGGAGAGCTCTTCTTCGGGCTCAGGCGCCACAGGCACCGCTGCGGCCAACAGGCCTTCTGAAGCGGCCTGGTCCCCGGACTCGCCCCCATAAGCAAGGGGGGGCGGCTCCTGCGCCTGCCTGGGGGGCTCCTCGGCCTCCAGCAAATCCACCACCAGCACCGGCTCCGGCGGCGGCCCGGCAGAGGGCATGGCAACAGCGGCCTGGGGCGGTTCAGGCATCGGGGGCCCGGCGGAAGCGGGGTCTTCCAGCTCCAGCACGGTGTCCACCAGCAAGGGGGGCGTTTGGGGTGGCTCCGTGCCCCCCGCATCGGGTGGGACAGGCTCCGCCGCAATTTCGGGTTCCAGCTCCGGCTCCCATTCCAGCTCCAGTTCCGGCAGGGCCTCGGGGTCCGGGTCGATGAGGGGCGGCAGCTCGGCCAGGGGCTCCGGTTCCGGATCCCAGACCGGCGGCAGCTCCTGGCCCGGGACTTCGGCACCCACCGGGGGGGCGCTGTCCTCGAACTCCGGATCGATGAGCAGCGGTAGCTCCCCGGCGGACTCGTGCGCAGGATCAGGTTCCCGGGCAGGGGGCGCGTCGGGACGCGACACGGCCTCGGGGGAGGGCTCGGGTTCCCCAGGTGGCATGACGGGGGGTGTTTTGCGGGAGGTGTCGTCGCTCATGGCGTGCCCGCTGTCGGTTGTCGGGTCTTGGGGATGAGAAAGGCCCCGCTGAGGGACACACTGAAACTGTCACCATGGCTGCGCGTGACGCTGAACTGCCGGGGGGCGAACAGAGGCTGGGCCCCCTGGTGCGATGCCTCGGCCAGGGCCGCGGCCGGATGTTCCAGCATCTGCAAGAGATTCTGCAGGGATTGCGGCGTGTAGCGCGCGCTGCCCTCGATGGCCTCCCGGCGCTGCCGGATGCGCTCCGCGAGTTGCTGGCGCAACTGCTGGTTTGGGCTTGCCGCATCGACGGCGGCCTGGGTGGCGGCCTGGTCCGTCACAGCCTGGAGCCGGGCTTCCAGGAATTTGAGCTGCGGATCGGTTTCCAGGCGGCGTTGCAGGTTCTTGGCCACGTCCAGGTCCAGGTGGTTGATGATCCAGTGCTCCGGGGCAAGCCCCAGGTCCAGGGCGGCCCGGCGCAGTTCCAGTACCTGGGCCACCTGGCGGGTGCGCTCCTCGCGCTGTTGCTTGAGCGTCCTGGCCTGGGCCAGCTCCTGGGTCAGGACGCCGTGCCGGTGGCGCAGGAAGCTCTCCTGGCGGAGCTGCTCCACAAGGAGCGTCAGACCGGTGGCCGCCAGCAGGGCGGCGAGGAGGGCGAAAGTCCAGCGCAGGGTCTGCATGGTCCTACCCGCTGATGTTGGCCACAAGGTCGTAAATGGGCAGCAGCAGGCCGATGATGATCACCGCGAACATCAGACCGAGAAAGATGAGCATCACGGGTTCCAGGCTCTTGCCCAGCACTTCCACCAGGCCGGCCAGGCGCTCGCGGTAGACCCTGGCCACGTAGAGGGTCTGTTCGTCGATCTTGCCGGTCTGCTCCCCCACGGAAAGCATGCGGATGGCGAAGGGGTGCATGGCCTTGGCCTGGCGCATGGCGTCGGAGATGGTGAGGCCGTTGCGCACGCCGTCCTGCACCTTCTTGAAACGGTCCTGGTAGACCAGGTTGTCCAGGGTGGCGATGATGATGTCCAGGGTGCGCATGACGCCCACCCCGGCGGAGATGAGAATGCCCAGATACTCGCAGATGCGCGCCACCAGGGAGGTCTCGATGACGGTACTCAGCACCGGCAGGCGCAGGAGCAGGGCGTCCAGGGCGTAGCGCACGCCGCGAACGTGCTTGCGCAGAAAGACCAGGGCGACCACGGCCGCGGTGACCCCTCCGGCGATGAACAGGAAAAAGCGCTGCATGAAGTCGGAAATGGCGATGAGCATGAGCGTGACAAAGGGCAGCTCCACGCCCATCTCCATGAACAGGCCCACCAGCTGCGGCACCACCACCAGGAACCAGAACGCGGCCGAGCCCACCACCACGAAGAACAGGAACGAGGGGTAGAGCATGGCCCGCTTGGTGGAGCTGATGATCTCGTCCATGTGCAGCAGGTGTTCCGAGGACTGCAGGAGCATCTTGTCCAGGCGCCCGGTTTCCTCCCCCACGCGGCACATGGAGAGGATCAGGGAGGAAAAGATGTTGGGATGGCGCTCCATGGCCTGGGACAGGGTGCGGCCGTTCTCGATGTCCGTGCGGATGAAACGCAGGACCATGACCAGGGAGCGGTTCTTGAGGTCCCCCAGGAGTTCGTTCACCGCGCTGAGCACGGGCACCCCGGCGGTGAGCAGCATGGACATGTTGTTGAGCAACTCGGCCAGCTCCTTGCGTTTGACCTTGCGCAGGGAGTTGCGGAAGTTGACCAGGGTTGCGGAAACGGCATCCAGGGGGCGGATGGACAGCACCACCCCGCCTTGGCGCTCCAGGTAACGGATGGCCGGCGCCACGTCGTCGAAGGGCAGCACCGCTTGCCCCCGACTGATGCGGCCGTCGTTGTCGAGGATTTTGTATTGAAAGGTGGCCATGGGGTCCCTGCCTTCAATACCGGGTGCGTCCCAGGACGCGTTGCAGTTCTTCCACCGTGGTCTGCCCGGCCAGGGTCTTGATGACGCCGATGTCGAACATGGAGCGGAACCCCCTGTCCACAGCCGCACGGCTGATGTCCGCGATGCGCTCGTCGCGCTCCAGCATGTCGCGTAGCGTCTTGTCCAAGACCAGGATTTCGTAGATCAGGGTGCGCCCCTGATAGCCCGAGTGGTTGCAGTCGGCGCAGCCGCCTCCCTTGAAGAGCCGCCCCCCTTCCAGTTGGTCCGGCGTCACCCCCAGATAGGTCAGCTCCTCGTCGCTGGGCTTGTACTCCACGGTACAGTTGGGGCAGATGGTGCGCACCAGACGCTGGCTGACCACGCAGACCAGGCTCTCGGCCAGGGTCAGGTTGTCCAGGCCCAGGCCGCGCAAACGAGGAATGGCGCCCAGGGCGGTGTTGGAGTGCAGGGTGGAGAGCACCATGTGGCCGGTGGTGGCGGCGGTGAGGGCCGTCTTGGCGGTCTGCTCGTCGCGCATTTCGCCGATGAGGATCACGTCCGGGTCGTGGCGCAGGAAGTAGCGCATGGCGTTGGAAAAGCTGTAGCCCGCGGGTTCGTTGACCTCGGTCTGCCGGGCCAGGGGCACCAGGTACTCGATGGGGTTCTCGATGGTCAGTACGTTCTTGCCCAGCAGGTCCAGGGACATGAGCCCGGCCACCAGGGTGGTGGACTTGCCCGAGCCCGTGGGGCCGGTGAGCAGCACGATGCCGAAGGGCTCGTCAAAGGCCCGGTGCAGCACCGCCACGTCCTGATCCAGAAAGCCCAGGTTGGCCAGGCTGAAGGTGGCCTTTTCCTGGGAGAGCAGACGCAGCACGATGTTCTCCCCAAAAGGCGTGACCACGCTGGAGGCGCGGATGTCGAAGCGCCGCTCCAGCAGATTGGCTGTCCAGCGTCCGTCCTGAGGCAGCCGGTGCTCGGAGATGTCCATGCCCGCCGCCAGCTTGATGGCCGTGATGGCCCGCATCAACTGCGGCGGCACGAACAGCTCGTTGGTCAGCACCCCGTCCACCCGGAAAGCCAGGCTGATGCCATTGGCCATGGGGCGGATGTGGATGTCCGTGCTGCGCTTCTTCACCGCCAAGAGCAGCAGGTACTGGATGAAGTTGTCCGGGCTCACGGTCATGGTGCTGTCCCGGGCCAGGGTGTCCACTTCGCGCTGCAGCAGACTCTCCACAGGGTTTTCAAGGAAATAGAAGAAGTTGTAGATGGCTGAGACCACCCGACTTTCCTCGGCCATGAAGAACAGGGGGCGCATGCCCGAGGCCCGGAGCACCGCCTGCTCCAGCTTCTGGTCCGGCAGCTCGCAGGTGGCCGTGACCAGACGCTTGTCGCCGGTGGAGCGGACCGGAAAAATGCGCAGGGTCAGGCAGAGATTGCGGTTGAAACGACGCAGGATGCTGTTGTCCGGCAGCACCGTGCTCAGGTTGATGTACTTGAGCTTCAGCTGCTCCGCCACCGCCGAGGCCAGATCGTACTCCGAGACCAGCCCCAGCCGGGTGAGCACGCTGCCCAGCTTCTCCCGGGTGACCTTCTGGGCTTGCAGGGCATAGCGGATATGCTCCTCCCCGATGAGTCCTTTTTCCTTGAGCAGGTCGCCGAGACGAATGGGAGCGGTCATACACACATCCAGGCTTTGTCGGCACTATGGACACAGACGCGCGCCGCGAAGACGCGCGACAGGAAGACACCCCCACCCGGTCGGACAGGCTCCGGTCCCCGACGACACGGCGCCCCTTGCCACGGAGTCGTCGCGGTGCCGTCCTTCCCTCCCCCGAGGTGGGCCGCAGTTCCTGCCGCCGCTTGCCGGTGGCCGCGTTGTGCACGACGCGGGGCCACGGGCGACTTGTGGATCGCGATAGATTGCGGCAACGGTAAGAAAAAAGCTAGATAATGTCTAGACCGAATCCACGCTGCGGCCATGTTTGCTGGAAAACGAGCGCGGCGGCAGCACATGGAAACGGGGGTCTATGCTGCCCAGACCTGCGGTTCCGTGGCATTCCTTTGTCAATTATGTGAAGGCCCGGGATTTGTTCTAGCCAAAGTCCGGCTTTTTTCGTAGTCGTGGACTCCAGGATCCCGCAGCGCCCCTCCAGGTGCTGCGGAGGGGATATCTTTTTGTGATTCACCAGGCGCCCCCCATCTGCGGGGGCGGGCAGTCCTCACAGGGCCGCGCAAACGTGCAAGGATGCCTATGCAGAAGACCAATGAAACCGTGACCATCACCTATCAAGGGCAGAGCTACGAGCTGCCCGTCGTTATCGGCACCGAAGGCGAGAAGGGTGTGGACATCACCCAACTCAGGCAGACCACGGGGCTCATCACCCTGGACCCCGGGTTCGCCAACACCGGCGCCTGCAAGAGCAGCATCTCCTTTGTGGACGGCGAGCAGGGCATCCTGCGCTATCGCGGCTACCCCATCGAGGAACTGGCCGAGAAGAGCACCTTCATCGAAACGGCCATGCTGCTCATTTTCGGTGAACTGCCCACCAAGGACGAGCTGGACGCCTTCCGCCAGATGCTGAGCGAAGAGGAACTGCTGCACGAGGACCTCCTGCACCATTTCGACGGCTTTCCGCCCAACCCGCAGCCCATGGCCACCCTCTCGGCCATGGTCAACTCCCTGGGCAGCTATAATCCCGAGCTGTATTCCATCGACAACGCCGAGGAGTTCCGCAGGGCCGCGGCCAAGATCATCTCCAAGGTGCGCACCATCGCGGCTTTCAGTTACCGCAAGTCCCGGGGGTTGCCGTTCATGTACCCCAACCCCAAGCTGCGGTACTGCGTGAACTTTCTGCATATGATGTTTTCCATTCCCAATCTGCTCTACAATCCGCCCCTCGGCGCGGTCCGGGCCCTGTCCCTGTTCCTCATCGTGCACGCGGACCACGAGCAGAACTGCTCCTGCTCCACGGTGCGCATGGTGGGCTCCACCCAGGCCAACCTGTTCGCCTCCATCTCCGCGGGCATCTGCGCCCTGTGGGGGCCCCTGCACGGCGGCGCCAACGCCGGGGTCATCCGCATGCTGCAGGAGCTGCGCGACGGCAAGGCCGACGTGAAGAAGGTCCTGGAGGAGGTCAAGCAGAAGCGTTTCCGGCTCATGGGCTTCGGCCACCGCATCTACAAGAACTTCGACCCCCGGGCCAGGATCCTCAAGAAGGCGGCGCACAACCTGCTGCGCAACATGGGCGCCAACGACGCCATGCTGCACATCGCCCAGGAACTGGAGGACGCGGCCCTCACGGACGACTACTTCCTGGAGCGCAAGCTCTACCCCAACGTGGACTTCTACTCGGGCATCATCCTGCACGCCCTGGGCATACCGGTGCCCATGTTCCCGGCCATGTTCGCCATTGGCCGCATGCCGGGCTGGATCGCCCACTGGTATGAGGATCGGCAGCAGCAGACCCGCATCCACCGCCCCCGTCAGGTGTACACGGGCGCCGTCAAGCGCGAGTATGTGCCCCTGGAAGAGCGGATGGGCGGCGGCGCGTGTTCGGATCAGGAGCATATCTGGGGGTAGGTCCCGGGGCTTTTCCGGCGTCCATGCAGCAGTCATTTCCGCCTCTGCCCCCGGGTTCCGCCCTGTTCGGACGTCCGGATGGGCCTACCGGTTCGGGGGGCTGGTCCCTGGCCCTGAC
>CAZNSV010000033.1:0-14517 GCA_964575775.1 uncultured Desulfovibrionaceae bacterium | reverse complement strand
GACGGTCGCCGCAAATTGCTCGAAGGGGATTCCTATGGCCAGTTCGCGCGGCCTCCAGCTCGCCAGATACCTGGTTCCAGAACACAGCACGGAGATGTTCATGCGCCCTTTTTCCAGTGGGTGGGCGGTGCATTCGCTGCAGAGAGCCTGGTTGCCGGCCATCTTGAGTGTTGGCTGGGAACCGTGGTGGTAGGTGTAGCCCTGAACCAGACGCATGGCGTTTCTGGCATCGGTGACCAGGATGACCACATCCGGATCCCTGTCGACATAGCCAGCAAGGGGCTGAGCGAGGACGCCGAAACAGGGTTTTTCGCAAACGGTCATGGTCCCCGCCACCTGCCTGCTGGTCGACAGATCGTGATAGAGACCGAAGCCGTGGTACAGATGACCGGTGGCAAAGGCCTCACTGGGAGGCAGCATCCCAAGCGCCCGGCTGCCGCCGCTGCAACCGGAAAATGAGCTCGCCAGCTTGACGCTTTTTCCGGACATGGCTGCCTTGACCACCACGCAGTAGGCGATGTTCGCCCGCACCGCCGCAGCCTGCGGCCGTTCGTACTCCTCACGGGTGGCAAGGAAGGTGATGCCGGCAATACCTCGCTCCAGGGTCAGCAAGGCTGATGTTGTGGCGGCAAGCTGCGCGCAGTTCAGGTTCATGGCCGCAACTTTGCGTTCGTCATTTGCCGGTAGACTTGAAGCATTTTACACTGGGTTGTGTTCATTGATGGCGGTAAATGGTATGGTGATGCTGTTTTCTTCAAGCATCCTGGTCAACTCGGCGATAAACACCCCTTTTCCTGCGACCTCTTGAGCATGTTGGGGGCGTTGGTGGTCGATCATGCCGCCGCAATAGCCTTCACAGGAAAAATGCACCCCGCAGCTGGGGCTGCCGTCGACACCAACCACCGCTTCAATGCTGTAGCCGTTGTGGCGGTAGTCGATCAGCTGGTCGAGGTATGGCGTGAGCAGCGAACGGCAATGGCGGCGGTAGAAAGGGGTATCGTACTGGTCCCTGGTCATGCCCCAGCGTTTCAGGCCGAGGTAGGTGGTTTCCGGACAGGGCAGTTGGATGATGCCGGCTCCCGATGCCAGATACTTTTCGACAACCGGCACAAGCGCCCCTCCATAGAGAGCCAGACCGGCAATCTTGGCGTTTGCATTGAGCAGGCAATGGCACAGCAGAACCATTGTTTTGTTTCTTTTCATGGAAAAACACCCTCAAGGAACTGCGCGATCCGTGGTGTCCAAGCGTTGGGGGGTAAAAGGGTCAACCGACTTTCCACAAAATAGAAATACGGGAAATGTTTTTGAAGTCAAATACATGGATCCGATCCTCGCACCATTCGACTATTGACGAAATCGATGCAAAGACCCGGCTAGCAGGCTCGATCTTGTGGTCATTCTGAATAAAGACCTCAAGATTGAGACAAGCCTCAACATAATTATGCATGTTGTGAGCCTGAACGCCAGAAAATGAACTGCATCATTACAGTCTTTTGCGGGCATTGCCTGCAGAAATCAACCCGAACAGAATTTTAACCAGCCAAATTTGTTTGATTAAACGTTGTGGCACTAGTAGCGCTTCACCGTAATACAATCGGTGAACCTGGAGCGCCAGGCAGCTACGGCGCTGCGGACAATGGAACCGATGGCCTGCCTTGATTGCTTCTGATTGCCACGCAAGCGCCGGGCATGATAATCTTGGCTTCGCACAGGAGGCGACATGGCACTGGCAGAACGCTGGTCACTGGTGGAAGAGGCTGATTTCTTCTCCGGGCTGGAAGAAGAGCGGGCCCGCTTTATGGCCCTGGCCCGCCGCCGGGAGTATCAGAAGGGGGCCATGGTCTTTTTCGAGGAAGACCCCGGCGGCTCCTGCTACTATCTGGAGCAGGGCATCGTGAAGATCTTCAAGATCTCCCACACCGGCAAGGAGCCCATCTACTTCATCAGGCGCCACGGTGCCGTGTTCGGCCTGGCCGAAGTCATCGACGCCAAGCCCCGCAACTCCAACGCCCAGACCCTGGCCGAGAGCGTCATCTGGGAAATCGACAAAAGGGATTTCGAGCTCCTGCTGGAGCAGTACAGCCGCTTCGCGCGGAGCATCATCAGCGTGCTGGGCAAGCGCATCCGCTACCTGGGCAATCAGATCGAGAATCTCATGGTCTGCGACGTGGTCACGCGCATCGCCAAGCTTATCGCCTACCTGGCCTATGACACGATCATCAGGGAAGAAGACTGGGAGCGCCCCGTCATCATCCGCAAGCGTCTGACCCAGGAGCAGATGGCCTCCATGACAGGCTCCTGCCAACAGACCGTCAGCGAGGTCCTTAAGGCGCTGCAGCAGGAAGGGCTCCTGCAGATCAAGCGCAGCGAAATCGTCGTGCTCAACCCCCTCCAGCTCCTGCGCAAGGCCGAGCTGCACTGAACGCCCCCTTGCGGGGGCGGCCCGGATTGCCGGAACAGCCCCCGGGACCGCCTCCACCCCCGATGACTCAGAGGGCCAACGCCGCCGTGCTCTCGGGCAGGGGCAGGCCCAGCCCCCGGGCCAGGAGCTCCTGGTAGGAGACCACCGGCAGGCCGCCCTCCACCCGTTCCAGACGCGCCAGGCAGAAGGGGCAGGCGATACACACCGCGTCCGCTCCGGCCACCTTGGCTGCGGCCATCTTGCTCGCGGCCCTGGCGTTGGAGACCGACAGGTCCGTGGTCAGCACCGGAGCGCCGCAGCAATCGGTCTTGCGCCCCCAGGTGAGGGAGCGGGCGCCCAGAACCTCCACCAGGGTGTCCAGCAGGGAAGGGTGGAAGGGGTTGTCCAGGCCCAGCACCAGGCTGGGGCGCAGCATCCTGCATCCGTAATGCACGGCCAGGTCCAACCCCTGGGCCTCCTTGCGCACCGCCCCTCGCAGGGCTTGCACCCCCACCTCGCCAGCCAGGACCTCGAAGAGGTGGCGGACCGCCACCCGCCCCGCATAGTGCAGCCCCTCTCGCCCCAGGGCCGCGTTGACTTCGGCCTGCAGGGCGGCGTCCTGCCGCAGTAGCCACGCGCAGTGTTTGAGCGTGCCGTAGCAGCAGTTGCAGACCGTGACCAGGTCGGTGTCGTGGGCTTCTGCCAGGGCCAGATTGCGCCCTGCGGCGAGCAGCCAGGCTGTGGGGTCCACGTTGCGCAGGGGGTAGCCGCAGCAGCTGAACTGGGGCACCGGCACCATGTTCAGTGCCAGCCCCTGTAACACCGCGTCCGTGGCCCGCTCGAAGCCGTCCAGGTGCAAGTTGGTGACGCAACAACGAAACAGGGCGTAGCGCTTCATGGCATTCATGCCTTTCCTCCATGCTTCAGGTCGGCCAGTACCGCCTGTTTGTGGGCGTAGATGACATCGGCCACCGGAACACCCTGGGGGCACTGCTCCTGGCACTGGTAGCAGCCCAGGCAGGCCCAGAGCATCCGGGAAGATGCCGCAAGTTCGTGCAGGCCCATCCGGGTGGCCTGGACGATCTGGTGCGGCAGCAGCCCCAGCTCCTGGCGGGGGTGCGCGCACTGCGTCGCCACCGGGCAGGAGAGACTGCAGGTCCGACAGTTGAAACAGGCGTCGCAGTTGATGGGGGCCAGAGTCCATGCCTCTGCCTCAGGGCGCTGCGACCCCAGATCCAGCACCGCATCCCCGGAGGGGAGCGGGTGGCGCTCGGCCACCAGGGCCAAGACCTTGCGCGCGGGCACGAAGCCCGACTCCCGAGCTCCGGCCAGCAGCATGCCGTGCACGTGCAGGGGCGAGAGCACATAGGGCTCCGGGGGGAGGCTCTGCAGCAGCTCCTCCCGCAAGGCGTCCCAGAGGTCCTGCAGGTCGAGGCCCGCGGGGCAGACGGTGGTGCAGCCATTGCAGTTGGTGCAGACCACCAGCCCCTCCAGCAGGGGCCTGCCCTGCTCCTCGGGAAGGGGGGTTCCGGCGGCCACGGCGTGCAGGGCCCTGAGCTTTTCCGAGGGCAGGATCAGAGGGTTGGGCAGCGCCTCGGTGACCACCCCCACGGCGCAGCCCAGGCTGCAGGCGCCGCAACGGGTGCAGGCGTCCAGGGCCAGGACGCGCAGCACCGCGGTCAGGGCCGGGTCCCGCTTCTCCCGGGGGTGGCCTCCCGCCAGGAGGCTGAGGGGGGTGGTCAGGGCGTGGAACAACTTGCCGAAGGGGAGCCAGGCCAGGCCCACGCAACAGGCCAGAACGTGGAGGTACCAGAGCAAGGCGACCAGGGTCGCGCCGTTGCTCTGCCCGGCAAGGGGCGCGGCCAGCCATGAAGCTCCGTAGCTCACGAAGGCCCACTGACTGGGGCTGTGACAGTGGACGCAGGAGGCCTCGTTGAGCTCACGCCCCTGGGCGAGCACGGCGGGGTCGAAGGGTCCCTTGAGCGTGGGGGAGACCAGCCCGTAGTCGTACACCCAGAGGCTTTCCAGACTGCGGATTTCCTCGGGGTCGTCCAGGAAGGCGTAGGCCTCCACCATGCGGGTGAATTCCGCCTGGGAGGCGATCTTGGCGCCCTTGAGCCAAAAGCCGGACAGAATGATCAGCACCAGCAACCCGATGGTCACCAGGTCCATGGCCCGCGTCTTGAGGCGCGGATGCGGCCTTCGGTAGCGGCGCCAGAGGGCCAGCCCGCCTCCGGCCAGGACCATGAGCCCGAACAGATCCCGTAGCGGCAAGTAGGGGTTGAGGGTGGAGGCGTAGCCCGGCAGCAAGGGGACGCTCACGTAGTCCTCCAGGGCGTGCATGAACAGCAGCGCGCTGAAGCCCCAGAAGATGAGCAGGTGCATGGTCCAACGGTAGCGGTCGGCCTGAAAGCTGCGGCGCAGGAGCAGCACGTCCAGGAGCAGGCCGCGCAGCAAGGTCGGCAGACCTCTGCCGGTCAGGCCGCGCCCCACGGCGGCCAGGACGGCGCCGAGCCGACGGCCTGGGGGGAGCAGCCGGTCCGCGGTGGTGAGCCCCCTGGTGAACCAGCGCCGGACTCTGAACAGCAGCCCCAGGATGCAGACGCTCAGGGAAAGATACAACGCAACGCTCAGAAACATGACCATTCTCCAGATCGACCCTGTTGGGCCGGACATGGTTCGCCGCTGGTCTGCGGCTGGCCCTCCCTTGGGGAGGTGCTGTGGCAGCCCCATGGGAGGGGCAGCCTCGCCTCTCCCCGTTTTGTCTGGTTCTAGTCGGAAATTTTTTTCCTGTTTATCGCGCCCGCGATAGTTGGCCCCGGCCGGAAAAAATATACCTGCAGTCACGCTGCGCCCGGAGCGCCCCCGTTGATGCGGCCGGTGACCGGGCAGGGCAGCGGCGCACACGAGGTACTGACCGGAAACAAGGGTGGGACTGCACCATTCGCCCTTCGGGCCTGGAGTGCACGCCAACGACAAACCCAGGAGGCTGATCATGGCTGAGGCTGTGCTGAAGGAATTGCAGGAAGTCGTCACGGAGACCGTCGAATGTGATCTCTTGATCATCGGCGGCGGCAATGCGGGTTGTTTCGCGGCTTACGAGGCCCGGCGGCTCGATCCCGACATCAAGATCGTGATCATGGAAAAGGCCAACATCAAGCGTTCGGGCGCCTGCGCCGCAGGCATGGACGCCATCAACACCTACATTCCCACCTGGGACGGCAAGACCCCCGAGGACCTGGTGCGCTGGTCCCGCTCCCAGGTGGGCGGCGGCCCCCTGCGCGAGGATCTGGCCCTTTCCAATGCCCAGGAGCTGAACCAGTGCGTGGAAGAGCTCGGCGAGTGGGGGCTGCCCATCCTCAAGCACGAGGACGGCAAGCCCCAGTATCGCGGGGCCTGGGACATCTCCATCCACGGCGAACAGCTCAAGCCCATCATGGCCGAAAAGGCCATGGACGCGGCCGAGATCTACAACCGCGTGGTGGCCACGGCCCTGCTCATGGACGGGCAGCGCTGCGCGGGCGCCATGGGCTTCGGCGTGCGCGACGGCAAGTTCTACGTCTTCAAGGCCAAGGCCACCATCGTCTCCACCGGAGGCGCCTGCGGCATCTACAAGTCCTACACCTCGGACGGCACCGCCTCCCATCACCAGACCTGGATGTGCCCCTTCAACGTGGGCACCGGCTACGCCATCGGCCTGCGTCAGGGGGCCGAGTTCACCTCCATGGAGCAGCGCTGGGTGGCCGCCCGGACCAAGGACTACTGCGGCCCCGTGGACACGGTCTCCGTGGGCTTCAAGGCCAAGATGATGAACGCCAAGGGTGAGTACTTCCTGAATACCCACTACGCGGACAAAGGCGGCGACAAGGCCCCGCGCTACATCCGGGCCAATGCCCCCATGGAGGAGTGGCGCGCCGGACGCGGCCCCACCTACATCGACACCACGCACATGGACGAGGAGTCCTGCCACAGCATGCTCACGGACTACCTCAACGAACGCCCCTCGTTCGTGCTGTACCTGGCCGCCAACGGCATCGACCCCACGCAGCAGCCCGTGGAAGTCTACGGCTCCGATCCCTACATCGTGGGGGGGCACACCGGCAGCGGCTACTGGGTGGACATCAACCGCATGACCACCGTGCCGGGCCTGTTCGCGGCGGGCGAGACCGCGGGGGGCAACCCCAACAAGTTCGTGGGCGGCTGCGCGGCGGAAGGCAAGATCTCCGCCCGGGCGGCCCTCAAGTTCCTGGCGGCCCAGGGCGACGTGAACCTGGACGCGGCCCAAGTACAGGCCGAGAAGGAGCGGGTCTTCGCCCCCCTGTTCCAGGGCGAGGACTTCGACGGCCTGACCCCGGAAGAGGTCAAGGAGCGCCTGCAACGGCTCATGGATGAATACGCCGGGGGCACCTCCCAGTTCTACCGCGTCAACGAGGAGCAGCTCGACTACGCCCTGAAGCACCTGCAGTTGCTCAAGCAGCAGCTTCAATACCTCAAGGCCGGTTCGCTCCACGAGCTGATGCACGCCCACGAGGTCATCGACCGCATCGAGGTGGCGGAGATCGTGTGCCACCATCTCAAGGGGCGCAAGGAAACCCGCTGGGCGGGCTGGCAGACCCGCACGGATTATCCCGAACGCGACGACGCCAACTTCAATTGCTTCGTGGAGTCGCGCCGGAATCTGGAAACGGGCGAGATCGAGGTCTTCACCCGCCCCTACGAACGCATCGTGAGCGAATAGGCGCAGCCCTGACCACTGCTCAACTCAAGAACTTTCAGGAGGTTACCTATGCCCCCCAAGATTGATTGGAACAAATGCGACGGATGCAAGGCGCTGGACGAACCGCTGTGCGAACAGGTCTGCCCCGGCAACCTGATGACCCTGAGCAAGGAGAAGAAGGCCTACTGCCGCCCCTTGCGGCATTGCTGGGATTGCATGTCCTGCACCAAGGTCTGCCCGGTGGGTGCCATTGAAACGCGCATCCCGTTCCAGATCGGCTACCACGGCGCCAAGCTCATTCCCATGATGGGCACCAACAGCATTACCTGGACCTGCCAGGACATCAACGGCAAGGTGACCCGGTATCGCTACAAGAACCGGATCGAGGACTGATGGCTACCCAACCCGCCAAGATCGCCGTGTTCTTCAACGACCAGGGCGGCCGACTGAGCGCCGCCCTGGACCTGGAGCAACTCCTGGCGCAAGCGGCAAAGGCCAAGGGCGTGTCCGGGACCTATCCCGTCGCCGAGCCCTTCCTGACCGTCTTCCCGGCCCTGGCCGGGGAGGCGGTGGCCCAAGGCATGGACCGTGCGCTGCTGGTGGGCGGTTTTGCCGAGCCCCATAAACAGGCCTGCATCCGCGTCCTGGGCGACAACGGCATCAACCCCTATCTGGTGGAGTGGTTCGACCCCCTGGACCAGGGGCTGCTCCAAGCCAACCTGGAACCAACCGTGCGTGCCAAAAAGGCCGCCGTGCTCCTGAAGATGGCCCTGGCCCGCACCCGGAACCTGGAACCGCTGGAGCCGGAAACCCTCCCGGCCAACGAGCGGGTGCTCATCGTCGGCGGCGGGGTCGCGGGCCTCCATGCCGCGTCCGCCCTGACCAGGCTGGGCAAGTCCGTGACCCTGGTGGAGCGGAGTTCGGGCCTGGGCGGCAAGGTGGCCCAGCTGGCGCGTTTCTACCCGCGCCTCTGCGACCCACGCTGCGGCCTGGAACACGTCCTGTCCGGCCTGGCCGGGTCCGAACTCCTGGACCTGCGCACCCTGGCCACGGTAGAACGCCTGGAAGGGGGGCCGGGGCGCTTTACGGCCCAGATTCGTCAGGCCCCCCGGCACATCAACGAACGTTGCGACGGCTGCGGTCGCTGTCTGAGCGTCTGCCCCGTGGAACTGGACGACCAGCTACCCCCCGCGGAATGCAGCCTGCCCCCGGAGCTCGTGGCAGAAGAGGAAACGCAGCCCCCCCAGGCCGAGGCTGCCCCCACGGACGGCCCGGTGGAGGAGGTTCATCCCCTTGCCGCGCCGGAAACGGAGCCTGTCCGGCGGCCTGTGCTGCAGCGGCGCAAGGCCGTGCACCCGGCCCTGCCCATGGCGCGGCCCGTGCAGTATGTCATCGAGCGGCAGCATTGCCCCCCGGGGTGTCGGGAATGCGAACGCATCTGCCCCAACCAGGCCGTGGAGTTGGAGCAGGCCGCAAGCAGCGCGGCGGTTGAGGCGGGGGCGGTGCTGGTGACCACGGGCTGGGACCTCTACCCCCTGGAGCGGCTGCAGGAGTACGGGTACGGCCGGGACCCGGGCGTGGTGGACAATCTGGAACTCGAACGGCTCCTGTCCCTGGACACGCTGCAACGCGGCCGTGCCGAGACGCCGGACCTGTCCGGCCTCAAGGCCGTGGGCTTCATCCAGTGCGCGGGCAGCAGGGATGAGCGGCACCTGTCCTACTGCTCCTCGGTGTGCTGCTCCGTGACCATGAAGCAGATTCTGGAGCTCAAACGTCTGAACCCGGACCTGGCCTGCTACGTGTTCTACATGCAGATTCGTACCGTTGGCTTCGAGGAAAGCCTCTATCGCCAGGCCCGGGAGGCCGGAGCGGTGTTCATCCACCAGCGCCCCGCCCGGGTGGAGGAAAGCCCCGAGACCGGACGCCTGATCATTGAAAGCCTGGACGAAAACCTGGACCGCGCCGTGCGCACGGAGCTGGACCTGCTGGTCCTGGCGGGGGGCATGTGTCCTTCGGCCGGAACCTCGGAAGCGGCTCGGGTGCTGGGGTTGCCCGTCACGGAGCACGGCTTCTTCGAGAGTCACAAGCAATGCTACCCGGCGGAGTCCCAGCGGACCGGCATCTACGTGGGCGGTTGCGCCCGCGAGCCCATGAATGTGGCCCAGGCCATCGAATCCGGCGCAAAGGCGGCGTTGGAGGCCCTGGGCTTTTTGGGGGAGGGGCTGTCCATCGCCCCCACCTATCCCACCTTCAACGAAAAAAAATGCGACCAGTGCGGCCGCTGCGTGGAGGAATGCCCCTTCGCGGTGCTCAGCTACAACGCGCAGAACATCCCGGCCCCGGACCTGGCCAAGTGTCGACAGTGCGGCAACTGCATGGGCATCTGTCCCAAAACGGCGGTGAACCTGCGGCACGGCACCATCAAGCAGTACGCCTCCCAGGTGGAGGTGCTGGGCGAGAACCTCGGTTTCCTGCCCAAGAGCGAGCCCGTGATCCTGGCCTTTCTGTGCGAGAACGACGCCTGGCTCGCGGCGCGGGCCGCCCAGGCCCAGGGATTGGTGCCGCCCAACGTGGTGGCCCTGAAGGTCCCCTGCGCCGGAGCCCTGAACAACGCCCTCATCGCGGACGCCCTGTCCCTGGGCATCGACGGCGTCTTCATCGGCGCCTGCCCCGAGGACACCTGTCACTACGTGAAGGGCAACCAACTGATTCGCAAACGTTACGATGACCTGGTGGACAAGCTGAAGAGCATGTCCATGGACCCGGAGCGAGTCACCTTTGCCGGTCTTGGCCCCCGCGATGTGGAGCAGTATTTGCGCTCCCTGAATGACTGCATCGCGCTGCTCAGGACCAAGGGGCCGAACCCGTTCAAGATGTAGTGGATGAGGCGCTGTATCCATGGTGTGACCATTCGATCAACAACAAGGAGAGAATTCATGCGGACCCTGCCTCTGATCCTGGTGCTGTGTGTCGTGCTTGCGGGACTGGCCCGGCCCGTGTTTGCTTCCGACTACCCAACCCGCCCCATCAAGCTGCTGACCATGGTCAAGCCCGGTGCCCAGATCGACCTCTTGACCCGTGCCCTGGCCGAGGCCCTGAAAAACCAACTGGGGCAGCCCGTGCTGGTGAGCAACGCGCCCGGCGGCTCCCACGGGAGCGTCATGGCCTCCGAACTCAAGGCAGCCAAGCCCGACGGCTACACCCTGGGCGTTTCGGCCACCGCCGCGTTCACCTACTCGCCGCACTACACCGAAACCAGCTACACCATCGACGACTTCACCTTCATTTCCATGCTGGGGCTCAACCAGAGCGGCATTGTCTGCGCCCCCAACCGCCCCTGGAACAATCTCAAGGAGGCCCTGGCCTGGGCCAAGCAGGAGAAGAAGGGGCTGACCTACATGTTCCAGGGCTCTGACGACCGGGACGCCATGAAGCGCATCGCCGCGGCCGAGGGCGTGGAAATCTCCCTGATGCCCAGCACCGGGGGCCCGTCCATCATCTCGGCGGTCATGGGCGGCCACGCCGACCTGGGGCACCTGGGCGCCATTCTCTTCGAGTACGTCAAGGGCGGTAAGCTGAAGCTCCTGGCCGCCACCACGCCCGAACGCCTCACGGACCTGCAGGACGTGCCCACCCTGCGCGAGCAGGGCTGGGACGAGTCCGTGGAGATGTTCGTGGTACTGGCGGCGCCCAAGGGCCTGCCCGAGGACATCAGGACCCGCCTGGAAACGGCCCTGGACGCCATCGCCAAGGATGACGCCTTCAAGTACTTTGTCACCGTGGACCTGCTCATGGGGCCGGTACCCTACGGCAGCGAACATGCGCGGGCCTACATGCAGGAGGCCAACGAGCGCTTCGGTCGTCAGGCAGCGGAAGAAAAGCAGAAGCAATAGACGGCATACGGCAGGGCGGGGGCGGTTTGCGGGCCCCCCCGCCCCGACCTGGGCGCCGGATCGCGGTCGGCGCCACTCCGAAATTGGCCTGAACCGACCTGAAGGACACCTACCATGCGCAAGGAAACCATCGTCAACATCCTCATCGCCCTGGCCAGCGTCCTGGGCCTGGTGTGGATCATCCCGGCCCAGACTCCGGCATATCCGGGTTACGGCGTCCCGGCGTCCCTGGTGCCCAACGTGGCCACCGGGTTCATCCTGTTTCTGGCCCTGCTCTCCCTGGGGCGCAGCGCCGTGCTGCACCTCATGGCCAGACGCGGGGGCGAGGCGTCGTCCGACCGGGAGCGCCCCGTGGCCGAGGCGGACAGGGTGCACCCGCGTCACCTGGCCCTGTTCATGATCCCCTGCGTCCTGCTGATGCCGGCCATGCAGTGGGGCGGTTTCATTCCCGCCGGGATCGCGTTCATGCTCCTG
The DNA here is from genome assembly GCA_964575775.1 of uncultured Desulfovibrionaceae bacterium. Lineage (GTDB taxonomy): Bacteria > Desulfobacterota > Desulfovibrionia > Desulfovibrionales > Desulfovibrionaceae > CAZFCK01. Next base: position 3,032 of record CAZNSV010000033.1, on the reverse strand, counting down.
ATCCAATTCCTCTGCGGGCAACGCAAGCCCCTGCCCCTGGCGCTGGTCTCGATAGGTGCCGTGGGGGTGATGTACGCGACCATGATGTACGGCCTCGGCGTCCCCATGCCGTGAACCTGAACGCAATGAGATGGAGCGAATATGCTTGACGTGATCCTGGCCGGATTTCTGGATGCGCTCAGTTTCGGCAACCTGCTGTTCGTGCTGGTGGGCGTGGTGTTCGGGACCATCGCCGGTGCCATTCCCGGCGTCAACGGCCCCATGGCCATTGCCCTGTGCATCCCACTTTCCTACTACATGTCCCCGGTGGCGGCCATCGGCTTCCTGGTGGGGCTGAACAAGGGCGCTTTCTTCGGGGGCGCCATTTCCGGGGTCCTGCTCAACGCGCCGGGTACCCCCGAAGCCGCGGCCACCTCCTGGGACGGATACCCCCTGGCCAAACAGGGCAAGGGCGAGAAGGCCCTGCGCATGGCGCTCTATGCCTCGGTTTCCGGGGATGCCTTCTCCACCCTGGTCCTGATCCTGGTGGCGGCGCCCCTGGCCACCGTGGCCCTGTACATGGGGCCGCCGGAAATCTTCGCCCTGATCTGCCTGGCCATGACCATCATCGCCGGTCTGGGCACCAAGTCCCTGGCCCGGGGGCTCATGGCCGCGGCCCTGGGCATCCTGGTGGGCAGCATCGGCATGGAAGCGGTCTCGGCCCTGCCGCGCCTGACCTTCGGCCTGTACCAGCTGGAGCGTGGCATCTCCCTCATCCCCATCGGTATCGGCATGCTGGCCTTTTCCGAGATCCTCATCCAGTTGGAGCACTATATCCGGAACGGGGGCGCCGAGTGCATCCTGCGCTTCTCGCCCAGTCGCGAGGATCGCCGGGTCACCTGGAAAGAGTACCGTCAGTGCATCCGCACCATGCTGCGTTCCTCCGTGGCCGGGACCATTGTGGGCGCGCTGCCCGGACTGGGCGCGCCGGTGGCCTCGTTCTTCGCCTATGACCAGGCCAAGAAGCGTTCCAAGACACCCGAGGAGTTCGGCAAGGGCAAGCTGGAGGGCATCGCGGCCTCGGAATCGGCCAACAGCGCCGTGGTGGGCGCCAGCCTGATTCCGCTCTTCACCCTGGGCATTCCGGGCAACGTGGCCGCGGCCCTGCTCATCGGCGCCTTCGTGGTGCACGGCATGATCCCGGGCCCCCTGATGTTCGAGAAGAACGCCCAGTTCATCTACTCCATCTACGGCAGCCTGATCCTGGCCAACATTTTCCTGCTGGGCTTCGGCATGGTCGGGCTCAGGTCCTTCTGCCGCGTGGTCCAGACCCCCACCGTCATTCTCTACCCCATCATCATCTTCACCTGCATCATGGGCGCCTACCTGGCGGAGTATTCCACCTTCGACGTGAAGCTGATGCTGTTCTTCGCCTTCCTGGCTTACTTCATGAAAAAGTTCGACTTCTCCATCATTTGCTTCATCATCGGCTTCATCCTGACCCCGGTCTGGGAAACCGCGCTGCAGCAGGTGATCATCGCGTCCGAGCACAACCCCGCCATGTTCTTCACCCGGCCCGTGGCCATGGCCCTGATGGCCCTCACGGCCTTTGTGGTCGTGAAGACAACCCTGGGTACTCTCAAGAAAAAGGCCTGAGCCCATGTCCAGGACCTGCAACAGCCATATCGCCGGCACCCCGGCCCTGCTCTGGCCCCACGAGCTCACCGGCACCGATGAGTATTACCCGGACTGGCAGCAGCCCGGCTCCAACCTCTGCCTGGACATCCACGGCGACCCCACCCGCGCCGACCTGGTGGTCTTTTCCGACGGTAACCACCACATGGCGCTCCGGGACTGCCTGGATCGCTTCGCCAGGCAGCACCCGGAGCTCTCCGGCATCTTCTACGCCACCACACCGCCGGGTCCCATCGTCACCCTGCTCAAGCGTGGCGGTTTGCGCCTGGGCAACCTGGTCCTGACGGTCAAGCCCCATGTCTTCATCAGCCCGCCCCAGGTCCTGGAGGACCTGGCGGCGGAGGGGCTGTTGGGGCCCCATGTCCCCTTCGTGCGCAATCAGGGCAGCGTGCTGCTGGTCCGCAAGGGCAATCCGAAACGCATCCACGCCCCCTCCGATCTCATGAGGGAGGACATCCGCCTGTTCCTTTCCAATCCGGAGAAGGAAAAAATCAGCTACACGCTCTATTGCGAGACCCTGCAAAACCTCCTGGCCGAGGCGGCGCCAGGGGTCTCTTTTCCCGACGACAAAATCGTCCAGGGGCAGATGGTCTTTGGCAACCGCATCCACCACCGTGAAGCGCCCCAGGTCCTGGCCCAGGGGCGGGCGGACGCGGCCTTGCTCTTTTACCACCTGGCCTTGCGGTTCGTGCGCATCTTCCCAGACCTCTTCGACCTGGTGCCCCTTGGCGGCAGCGTCAGCGCGCCCGCACCTTGGCCAGGCAACCTCACCGCCATCACACACCTGGCCCTGGTCGGGGACGGTGGTGCATGGGGCACACAATGCATCGCATGGCTCAAGTCGTCGGAAGCGCTTGCCTGCTACGCAAACCACGGCCTACTGCCGGCCTGAACAGATCTGCCGTGCCCCGCGATTGGATGCAGGGTGCAATGTGGAGCGGCGGGAGCACAGGAAGCAGGCGCGGCTGCAGAGCGCGGCCTGAGGACAGCGACAACGCAACCGACGGCCTCCGACGAGCTCCAAACGGGCCCATTCACGGCCGTCGGCAGACACAAGCCATGGCTCGGATGAAACTGCTGAACTTGACGTACACAGCTGTAAAAACGCTTTACATTTTCATAACTATTTGAATTAGCGAATATTGCCTGCATTGTGGCTTGTCATGGCACTTGTTTTTCATGGGGACCGGATGGGTACCCAAAGAAAAAAGGACTTAGAGATATCTCCCTAAGTCCTTGATTTTCTGGAGCCAGCGATGGGAATCGAACCCGCGACCTGCTGATTACGAATCAGCTGCTCTGCCGACTGAGCTACGGTGGCGTGGTGGTGAATTCGTTTTGTGCCACAGAGTGTTGTG